>JALYUO010000089.1 GCA_030853735.1 Chloroflexota bacterium | reverse complement strand
GGGGGCCGTCCCGGTGGGGAGCAAGGCCGCGACGCGCGTGGTGGTCGGCGTGACGGCCGCCGCGCCGGTGGCTGTTGGCCCGGCTCCGCCCCCACCCAGCACGGGGGTTGCGTCGCCCCCAGCGCCGCTGCTGCCCAACAAGCGGCTTGCCAGGAAGCCGCCGCCTAGCAGCAGCACCAGCGCCGGCACGATCAGCCAGAGCAGCGGGTTGCGGCGTGCGACCTGCGCCTGGGCCACCGCCACGCCGTTGAACTTGGTAAACGGGGCCGTGCTGGGGTTGATCGGCGGCGCGGCAGCGGCGGCTGGGGCAAGTGGATAGCCGGCGGTCGGCTGATAGTCCGGGGCGGCAGCGGCGGGGACCGCCACCGGCTCCAGCGGCACGGGAACGCTCACCCCCGCTGCCGAGGCTACCGGCACCAGTGCCGCAACGGGCACCGCTGGGGTGTAGCCGTCACTGTTCAGGGCGAAGCCGTGCAGATCGGCGGCCATGTCGGCGGCCTGGGCATAGCGCAGGGCGGGGTTTTTCTGCGTGGCGCGGGTCACCACGGCCAGCAAGCGCGCGGGGGTACTCGGCGCGCATTCCTCTAGCGACGGCAACGGCTCATAGACCTGCTTATAGGCCACCGCCGCCGGATTATCGCCCTGAAACGGCTCGTGGCCGCAGAGCATCTCAAACAGCACCAGGCCCAATGAATAGAGGTCGCTATACGGCCCCACCGCCGCGCCGGTGGCCTGTTCGGGCGACAGATAGGCGGCGGTGCCGTAGGTCATGCCCGCCTGGGTCAGCCCCTGCCCGGCTCCGGCCAACGCTTTGGCGATGCCGAAGTCGCTCAGGCGCACTTGGCCGCGCCGGTCGATCAGAATGTTCTGCGGCTTCACGTCGCGGTGGATCAGCCCGCGCTCATGGGCCGCCGCCAGCGCGCTGCACACGTCGGCGGCGATGCGGGCGGCCTCGACGGGTTGCAACCGACCTCGCTCCCGAATGTAGCTTTTGAGATCCTCGCCGTCAATATACTGCATGGCGATAAACAGCGTGCCCGCGTCGTTGCCGTAATCGTAGACATCCACGATGTTGGGCGCAGCAAGCGCCGCCGCCGCCCGCGCCTCGTTCTCGAAGCGCGTCACCTGCTCGGCATTGCCGACAAACTCCGGGCGCAGCACCTTGATCGCCACGACCCGCCCCAGGCGCAGATCCTCGGCCCGATAGACTACCGCCGCCCCGCCGTCGCCCAGCTTATCCAGCAGTTTATAGCGACTCATCAACACCGTGTTTGCCGGTAACATAGCTCTTAGCTCCCTGACCTCGCGCCCGCGCCGTCTGTCCCTGCGGCAAAAGCAGGTTTTATGCCGTTAGTCGCTGTAAACCCCTCGAATGCTAACTGTAGTATGTAGAGATGGTTGAACCCACCCTCTATACTGACCCTAACAATTTGAGGGCAGATCCATGAAGAACAACGAAATCTTGCTGGCCTTTGGCAGGAAAGTACGTGCCGAGCGGATGAAGCAGCACCTTTCCCAGGAGGCACTTGCCACGCGCGCCGGACTCCATCGCACCTACATTGGTATGATCGAACGCGCCGAGAAGAATATCACTCTCATGAACATTGGCAAAGTGGCGCAGGGGCTGGGTGTTGCGGTGTCTGATTTGTTCCTGGCGGATAAGGTGAGCGATGATGACTCCTGATGAAGTGCGGCCCGCACTGACCAACCCGGCGATTGAGGTGCAAGGATTTCGCACCCACAATAAGGCGAGTGAAGAATACGTTATTGTCCGCTTTCAGTATCTACCCACCGACTCTGTGTGGGAAGGGTGGGTGCCGTATCAGTACCGCAGAATTGGTCTGGCGATTACCACCGCCGACCAGTTGGCCCAGTGGCTAGACACGATCTATGCTGCCTGTGCGCCTGCGGCTGCCGGTTTGTGGGTGCAAAGGGAGCGTGACCGCTGGCAACGCGAACATCAAGGCAAGCCTGTCACCAAAGCGTTTTTCGATAGGCTGCTTAACCTGGAATGGAATTGCATTGACTCGGATCTGCCCCGCAATGGTAACTCACAGCGGAGAATTCAGGCCATTAAAGAAGCAGGCTATTTACTTGCGACCGACACGCGCCGCTTCTGTGCTGCCTGTGCCAAGAACACCACGCATATTCGCCTGATTCCCTATGAAAAAGGTGCAGCAAGCGGCTACGAAGTCTTCTCACCTCAACTGAAACGTCGGATTATTGCATTGTTGGGTGCCGCCAATGTCTACGAGGCGCGAGTGGTTCCGCCTAGCACTCTGATCCCTGACCACAAGTTCCCGGAGATTCGTTGGGCTGCTGACACGCGCCGTGAAAACCCGGATACTATATCGGACGATGAGATCCGGGCCAAGTTCCAGTTGTTGGACAATCAGCGCAATCAGCAGAAACGGGAAGTATGCCGGCAGTGCTACCAAACCGACAAGCGTGGTCAAGTCTACGGCATTCCCTATTACTATGCCGGCGATGCGAACTGGCCGGCGGATGTGTCAAAGCGGGGCAAAGCTGCCGAAGCGGGCTGTGTGGGCTGTCCTTGGTACGATTTACAGGCGTGGCGCGATAGCCTGAACCGGCTGCTCAAGGGGACACAAGTCTAACACGCCTGCTTCCCCTGCTTCTACGTCAGATCTGATGGCGAGCGCGATGTGCTGGGCCAGCAGACACGGCACGGCGTTGCCGATCTGCCAGTAGGCGCGCTTCATGGTGCCTGCGAACAAATAGTCATCAGGGAAAGTCTGGAGGCGGGCCATCTCTCTGGCCGACAGCACACGGTCCTTTTCATAATGGACATGAACCCCGCCGTGATTTTCCTTGATTGTCATGCACGGCACGCCACGGTATTGCCGCTTCCAGGCATCGCGGAAGGTGCTATACAGGGAGCCGCCGGGCGGCACCTGCCGCAGGCGATCCACAAACGCGGCAGAGTGCGCGGTCCATTCATGGT
>JALYUO010000085.1 GCA_030853735.1 Chloroflexota bacterium | reverse complement strand
GTCATCGAGTGGTCCACGGCGGCGACCGGTTCCACGCACCCACCCGCCTGACCCCGGCCGTGCTGACGACCCTAGAAGCCGTGTCGGCGCTGGCCCCGTTGCACAATCCGCCGGCGCTGGCGGGTATTCGCGCTGCTCAGGCGGCGTTGGGGCCGGCGGTGCCGCAAGTGGTCGTGTTCGATACCACCTTCTACACTACCTTGCCGCCGGTCGCCTTTACCTATGCTCTGCCTGCGGCCTTAACCGCGCAGTATAACATTCGGCGTTATGGCTTCCATGGCATCGCCCACGCGGCTCTGCTGGCCGGCTATTGCGCGGCCCGTGCCATCCCGCCGGCAGCGGCGACGATCATCACGCTGCAACTGGGCGGCGGCTGCTCGGCCACCGCCATCCGCCAGGGGCAGGCGGTAGACACCTCAATGGGCTTCACCCCCCTCGAAGGGCTGGTGATGGGCACGCGCGCCGGCGACCTTGACCCCGCCTTGCCCGCCTTCCTGGCCCGGCAGACCGGGGCCACGCTGGACGACGTGGACCAGTTGCTCAATCACGAGGCGGGCTTGCGCGGTATCGCGGGCGGCAACGGCGATATGCGCGAATTGCTGGCGCGGCGGGCGGGCGACCCGCAGGCCGCACTGGCGGTGGACCTGTTTTGCTATCGGGCGCGTAAGTATATTGGAGCCTACTTGGCCGTGTTGGGTGGGGCGCAGGCGCTGGTCTTCGGCGGCGGGATCGGCGAACACGCGCCTGTTATCCGCGCCGAAATTTGCGCCGGCCTGGAGTGGGCGGGCGTGCAACTTGACCCCGCCCGCAACCAAGCGGCCACGGGGGGGGCGGCGCGCATCAGTGCCGATGCCGCCCGCATCAGCGTCTATGTGGTGCCGGTAGATGAGGCAGCGGCGATTGCGACGGCAACCGTTGCGTGCTTGCGTAATGCGGATCGGGACTGAGACGCGGAGTGCCCAATGGTGACCGTTATTTCTGCAAGGAGGACCGTATGCTACAGTTTGACACCACCCTTTCGAGCGTCGTCGAGACCGGCGCTGGGCCGCTGCCCCCGTCGGATAGCCCTCCGGTTGCCGGGCCGCTGTCGCCGGAGTTACTGGATAAGATGCAGCGTTATTGGCAGGCGGCCAACTACCTGACGATTGGGCAGATCTACCTGCAAGCGAACCCGCTCTTGCGCGAACCGCTACGGGCGGACCACATTAAGCCGCGCCTACTCGGTCACTGGGGCACCTCGCCCGGCCTGAGCTTTATCTATGTGCATCTGAACCGCCTCATCTTAGAGCAGGATGTGAACATGATCTATCTCGCCGGCCCTGGGCACGGCGGGCCGGCGCTCCTGGCGAACGTCTATCTCGAAGGCACGTATTCCCAAATCTACCCAGAGGTTACGCAGGATCTGGTCGGCCTGCGCCGGCTGTTTCGCCAGTTCTCGACTCCCGGCGGCATTCCCAGCCATGTCAGCGTGACCACACCCGGCTCGATCCATGAGGGCGGCGAACTGGGCTATGTGTTGAGCCACGCCTTCGGAGCCGCGTTCGATAACCCCGACTTGGTCGTGGTCGCTGTGGTCGGCGACGGTGAAGCCGAGACAGGGCCACTGATGGGTTCCTGGCGGGGCACCAGCTTCCTCAACCCCGTGCGCGATGGGGCGGTGCTGCCGATCTTGCACCTCAACGGCTACAAAATCTCCGGCCCCACGGTGCTGGGCCGCGACTCCGATGACGACATCCGCGCGCTGATCGAGGGCAACGGCTACGAAGTCTTTTTTGTCGCCGGCGACGATCCCGCGCAAATGCACCAGCAATTTGCCGCCACGCTGGATACCTGCTACGCCCGTATTCGCACCATCCAGCAGGCGGCCCGTGCCAACGGCGGAGCCGCCGCGGCACCGGCGCGCCCCCGCTGGCCGGCTATTGTGCTACGCACGCCCAAAGGCTGGACCGGTCCCAAGCAGGTCGGCGGCGTGCCGGTGGAGGGCACGTTCCGCGCTCACCAGGTGCCGTTGGCCGAGGTGCGCGAACACCCGGAGCAACTGGCGGCCCTGGAAACCTGGATGCAGAGTTACCAGCCGGCAGAATTGTTCGACGAGAACGGTGTGCTGCTAGACGAACTCACCGCCCTCGCGCCGCGCGGTCTGCGCCGCATGGGGGCCAACCCCCACGCGAACGGGGGCAAGCTACTGGAGCCGCTCCGGCTGCCCAATTTTCGCGATTATGCGCTGGCCGTGCCCCAGCCCGCCGGCGCGCGCGCCGAGTCCACCCGTCAACTCGGCAAGTTCATGCGTGATATTTTTGTCCAGAACGCGCAGCAGGCCAATTTTCGCCTGTTCTGCCCCGATGAGACCAACTCCAACCGCCTGGGTAATGTGTTCGAGGTCGAAAACCGTTGTTTTGTCGGCCCGACTATCACCATTGATGACCACGTCTCGCCCACCGGCCGAGTCATGGAAATCCTCAGTGAACATAACTGCGAAGGCTGGCTCGAAGGCTACCTGCTGACCGGTCGCCATGGGCTGTTCGCCACTTACGAGGCGTTTGCGATGGTTTCGGCCTCCATGACGGTCCAGCATACCAAGTGGATGCAAGAGGCACTCAACCTGCCCTGGCGCGAATCGGTGGCCTCGCTCAACATCCTACTGACCTCGACGTGCTGGCGCAACGACCACAACGGCTTTAGCCACCAAGGGCCGGGCCTGATTGATGTCATGCTCTCCAAACGTGGTACGGTGGCGCGCATCTACCTGCCGCCCGATGCAAACTGCCTGCTGTCGGTGGCTGACCACTGCTTCCGCAGCCGCAACTATGTCAACCTTATAGTGATCGATAAGCAGCCGCAGCTCCAGTGGCTGCCGATGGATGCGGCGATAGAACACTGCGAGCGCGGTGCCTCCATTTGGCAATGGGCCGGCAACGATGACGACGGGCCGCCGGACGTGGTGCTGGCCTGTGCTGGCGACACGGTGACGATGGAGATAATCGCCGCTGCGTGGTGGCTGCGTCGCCATATCCCGGAATTGAAGGTGCGCGTCGTCAATGTTGTGGACTTGATGACCCTGTTCCCGCCTGCCACCCATCCGCACGGCATGAACGAAACTGACTTTGTGAACCTCTTCACGGCGGATACACACGTCATCTTCGCGTTTCATGGCTATCAACGGGCGATCCACCAGATCCTGCATGGGCGGGCGAACCCGGAACGCTTTCATGTGCGGGGCTTTATCGATCAGGGCACGACCACGACCCCCTTCGATATGCTGCTGCTGAATAAGGTCAGCCGCTATGACCTCGTCACCGATGTGGTCAATAACGTGCCTAAGATGCGCCAGCGTCGCCAAGAGGTGAGCGACGAGTGTGATCGGCTGATTACCCAGGCGCGCACCTATTCGCGGGAGCATCTGGAGGATCCGCCTGAGATCCGTGATTGGGTCTGGACCGATCCGTAGGGTCGCCGTGGTGCAATCCGTGCTAAGATCAGTGGAGCAGAGAGGACGCGCGCATGACCGATGTTCCCACGGAGCGACCGAGCAAAGTGTTGACCCCCGCCGAGGCGATCCGCCAGTGGGTGCCGGCGGACTGTCCTAGCCTCGTTATCGGCGGGATGCACTTGCACAATATGCCGATGGCGTTGGTGCGCGAACTGGTGCGGCAACGGGCCGGGCGGCGCATCGCCACGCTGATCGCCGGCCCGGCTGCCGGGCTGGGCGCAGACTTGCTGATCGGGACGGGCTTGGTGGAGACCGCCTGGGTGAGCTATATCGGCCTGGAACATTTTGGCCTAGCTCCGGCTTTCCGCCGCGCAGTGGCCGAGGGCCGCTTGCCGGTGCATGACTTCGATGCCTTTAGCCTGCTCGAAGCTGTGCGCGCCGGCGGGGCAGGGCTGCCTTTCGCGGCGGTGCCGCCCGGCGTGGCGCGCACCGATCTGCCGCGCACGTCGGGCAGTCTCTACCGCGAGGTTGTAGACCCCTTCACCGGCGACCCCGCCTGGGTGGTGCCCGCTATCCGCCCCACGGTCGCCCTGATCGCGTGCCAAGAGGCCGACCGCTATGGCAACGGCTTTTTTCGCGGCGCAACGCTGGCCGACCGCACCCTGGCCCTGGCCGCCGACCGTGTGATCCTCCAGGTGGAGCGGCTGGTCGAGCCGAGTGTGGCCCGCCGCGATCCGGCGGGGGTGGGCGTGCCCGGCTTCCGCGTGGCGGCGGTGGTGCCGGTGGGCTTCGGTTGCCATCCCACGTCCAGTCACCGCTACTACAACTACGACGATGTGCATATCCAAACCTATCAGCGGCTGGCGGCGACGGCAGCGGGCTTCGACGATTACGTGCGCCGTTATTGCGACGAACCGGCCACGCAAGATGCCTATATGGACCGCGTGCAAGATGAGGAGTGGCAACGATGAGCTTCGGCAATCTCGGCGGCAAGCCGGTGGAGCGCAACGGACGCAGCGACGATCCGCCTGCCGTCCCCACGCCCGCCGGCCAGGCGTTGCCGTTGTACGCCAAAGGCGCGATGCGCCCACCGGCGACGCTTGAACTGATGGCCGCCCGCTTGGCTGCCGAACTGCGCGACGGCGAGACGGTGGTGTTTGGCGCGGTGAGCCTGCTGCCGTTGGCCGCCGCCCGCTTGGCCCAACTGACCCATGCGCCCAACCTGACCATCCTAGCGGGGGCCAGTGGCGCGGTCAACCCCGAAGCCGCCCCGCTAGTGCCTTCATCCGGCGACTACAGCAACCTCGTGGCCGAGGCCGCGCTGTCGTTCCATGAACTGCTGCTGCTCCAAGCCGGCGGGCGCTATGATGTGTTTTTCGCCGGCGGAATGCAGGTGGACGCGCAGGGCAATGCCAACCTGATTGGCACGCCGACCGTGCGCGGCCCCGGCGCGGCGGGCGGGCCGCTGGCGACGGCGGTGGGCCGCACCATCCTCTATCTCACCAACCATGACCGTCGGACTTTCGTGCCCCGCGTGGACCATGTGACCCTGCCCGGCTGGTCCGCCGGCGGCGACCATCGTGGCGCGCCCAGCTTGGTCATTACGCCATTAGCCGTGCTGGACTTCGCCGAGGGGCAGATGCGCCTCGTCTCGACCCATGGTGGCGCTGATGCGGCGGCTGTGCAAGCGGCCACCGGCTTCCCGCTCCTGCTGCCGCCCGGTGACGAGGTGCCCGCCACGCCCCTGCCCAGCAGCGACGCGCTCAAACTCCTGCGAACGATAGACGAAGGTGGCCTGCTGCTGCCGGCGGACCGCTAAGGATCACGGCTCAAGTTTTCATTAGGAGCAGCTAACCGCGCGTAACTTTGCGGGAGAGCTGGACATTATAAGGATATAACGACAGCACGTTGCTGCACCCCCGAACATACAGGCTATAGAGTCCGGCGCAGCTATAGCAAAGGAAGTACATGATGTCTAGCGAACACGATGCGCGGCACGACAGCCGGCAAGCAGACACGCCAACTAAAACCCCCCAGCACACCGAAAGCCAGAGCGATTCAGCGCCCGCGCACCCCCTGACGCTACTTGGCAACGGGCAATTGGCCGGGCGGGGCAATGGGCCCGTGCAGGCCGCCCTGATCCAACGAATGCAGCAGTCCTACGGTAATCAGGCGACCCAACGCTTCCTACAGCGCACGCCGGCTGCACCGGCTGCTGCGGCTCAACATAACCCCACCCTGGATGATATTGTGCAGGCGTTGGGCAGCCACTTGGGTGGCCCTTTCGCGGACTACGACACATACGCCGCCACCATGCAGCCGGCCACTTTCCTGGGTCATGCCGTGCGGGGCGGGGTGCATCCCCTGTTTGCGGCCAAGTTGGCGGCGGCGGAGCAGGCCATCAGCGCGGAGTTTACCGCTGCCGGGCAAACCGTCCCCGCAGGCAACGGCATCACGGATGTGATCGGCTTTCGTTCGCGGCAAGGTCCGCACGGTTGGGGCTTGGCCGTGGACCTCGGTGCCGGCGCAAATCCCTTCCTGATGCACGAAAAAGGCTCGACTCCGGCGAAAGAGACCGGCGAACGACGGCTTGACGGCCAACTGCGGCCCGTTTACCACCGCATCGCGGAGTTTGTCCTCAACGATCCGATCAACAAACAGCACTCGGTTATCCCGCGCTTAATCACGCATGGGGACCAGACCCTCGATGGACAAAGGCTGGGGCGACGGGACCGCTGGCTGCAATATTATGATCGGCTGCAACGCGAAAGCGAGGCCATGCAACACTACTTTGCCTTGATGCGCGACCCTGCCGCCCTGGGCCAGTTCCTGACCGGCGATTGGGCCACCCGCCATTCCGGTCAAACCGCCCCGGTGGTTGCCGATGTGCAACGGCAGATGTGGGAAGACTATGCGGCGCTGGGCGGGCAGGTGCCGCAAGGCGGGCCGGCGGGCATCCCCGGCTTCCATGCACCAGACAGTATCGGCCCCGCCGACCGCCCATTCCACGGGGGGACCGATCCGGCCGGCGGCTTCCTCAGCATTCCCCGCCCGGTGGTCGCCGGCCTGGGTCGGGTGCTGACTCGCTGGGGGGCCACCGACTTTGGCGGCGAAAGCGGGGACGTGATGCACTTCGACGACATGGGCGGCTTAGGTAGCGCACTCCATACCGCCACTGCCGCCGCCCGCACGCGCATCAATACGCCGACGGCCGACGGCGCAACGCCTTGACTCTAGCAGCCTGTCGGAGAGAACGATTTTGACCAAATTTCTCCCCACTGGAGGCTGTCTTTAGCCAGAAAAGCAACGATCTCACCCCACTTACGGGGCCAAAACAGTCGAAAATAGGGTCGGTTGGTTTCTCTCCGACAAGCTGCTAGGCTACGAATAAAGTAACTATTCAGGCTCTAGCTAAAAGCGAGAACCGTGTCATTCTGAGCGCAGCGAAGAATCTGCCGCCATGTGATCCGCTATGGAACCAGCGAATCGCTGCCACTGGAGTACGCCTACGGTGGGGCAAGGCACCCTTCCCACCGGATTCTTCGCTGTGCTCAGAATGACCGACTGCGTTAGGCTAAATAGTTGCCTAATAAATTGCCCTAAAACTCGTTGCTAAATCCTGCAACCACCCGGCGGGTGGAGCGTTATATCTACAGAAGCAGCGGAGCCAACGCTGTCTGCTTCGAGGGAAGTCCGGACGACCCAACTTTAGTTCGCTATCATACAACCGCCCGCCCCGGCCTAGCAGCCCGGCCACGGCAACCATACCGTCCTACCTCGCTATGCCCGCTTGCTGGTGCACGGCCTTTTTTGCGTTAGCCCGCCCGCAATGAATTGCGGACCTACAGCCCCGCCTATCCCACGCTGCGCTCTTACCGTTCCATTTACGCAATACGCAATACGCAATACGCAATACGTTTCACGTCTCACGCGCCACAATGCCCGCCACCAAGCGCGCCCCCAGTAGCACCAGGGGCACCCCGCCGCCCGGATGCGCGCTGCCACCGACGAAATAGAGGCCGTTGATGCCCGGCGCACGGTTGGCGGGGCGGGCGAAGGCGGCGAGGCGGCTGTGCGAAGCGTAGCCGTAGAGCGCCCCGCCATAGGCATGGTAGCGGGCGGCAAAATCCGCCGGCGTGAGTGTCTGCCGGTAGACCAGATGATCACGCAGGCCGGGCAGGGTGGCGGTGAGGCGGTCCAGTACGCGCTCGGCATACGGGCCGGCCCAGGCCGCCCATTGCGCGGGATCGGCCACCGGCGGCGCGTTGACCAGCACGAACAGATTGCCCCCGCCCGGTGGCGCTTGCGTGGGGTCGCCGGCGCTGCTATAGCTGATGTAGATCGTCGGGTCGGGCGTGGGCCGCCGCTCCGCGAAGATGGCGCGAAACTCGGCGGGGTAATCTGCGCTGAACAGGATGTTGTGGTGGGCCAGTTGCGGCCAGCGGCAAGCGGTGCCCAGCAACAACACGAAGCCGGAGCAGGAGAGATCCGCGTCCGGGGCCACGGGACGGCTGCCGGTGGCGGCGCGCCAACGCGGGGCAAACAGCGCGTCGCGGGCGTAGAGCGGATCGGCGTTCACCACCACGGCATCGGCAGCGACGCGGCTGCCGTCGGCCAAGCACAGTCCGGTCGCCCGGCCCCGCCGCCCGGCCCCGACCACGCCCACCTCGGCCACCGGCGCATTCAGCCGCAGATCCACGCCTAGTTCGTCGCACAACGCGACTAGGCTTTCCACCAGCCGGTACAGCCCGCCGGGAATATACCAGCCGCCGCCGGCGAACTCGACATAAGGGATCAGGCAGAGCGTGCCCGGCGCACGATAGGGCGACGAGCCGTTGTAGGTGGCGTAGCGGTCGAAGAGTTGTACCAAGCGCGGGTCGCGGAAGTAGCGGCGCACGACGCGGTCCATCGTCGGTAACGCGTCAATCCGCAGTGTATCGAGGCCGTTGCGTGCCAACAGATCGGTGGGGCGCGGTCGTTCACCAAACAGGAAAGGTCGGGCTGCGCGGTCATACAGGGCTTGGCTGTGGGCCAGAAAGGCGCGAAAGCCGGCTCCCTCGCCCGGTGCGAAGCGATCCACCGCCGCCGCCATCGCCGCCGGATCGGCTTGGCTGTCGAACTGGCTGCCGTCGGGCCAACGGTAGCGGCACAGGGGGTCGAGCGGCACGAGGCGCAAGTAGTCGTGCATGGATCGGCCGGCGGCACGGAACAGTTCGCTGAACACGCCCGGCATGGTAATTAGCGAGGGGCCGGTATCAAAGGTGAAGCCGGCCGCTTGCACCCGGTTCATTTTACCGCCTGGTTGGGCTGTGCCTTCGCAGACCGTGACACGGTAGCCCGCCGCCGCCAGCCGCACCGCCGTCGCCAGCCCGCCGACCCCCGCACCGACTATCGCCACGCTTTTCACCACGGAGAGACCGCAGCGATTAGTTCAACACGGAGACACGGAGACACGGAGATTTTTTTGGGATTCTTGTAACTGTTTAGCGGGAAGTGTGGCGAGAGAAAACAGTCATTCTGAACGCAGTGAAGAATCGGCTGTGGTGGGTACACCGTCGCCCGCAAGCACACGCACGGCAGAGTGATTCGCTGGGCAGAGACCGCCGCGCCGGGCGGCGGATTCTTCACTGCGTTCAGAATGACCGATCCTCTCTTTTAGATCGCGACTGACTAACTACGATAAACCCAAAAAAATCTCCGTGTCTCCGTGTCTCCGTGTTGAAAAGCGTCGCCCAACCAAGCTACTGCACGAGTTCGCCGTAGACGACGAGGCGCTTGTCGTAGTTTTTGGCTGTCCGATTGAACGTGCCGTGGCAGGTGATCAGATTCAGGTAGCGGCCGTTGTCGGCGGCGAAGATGCGCTGCGTGGGGCAGTTGTTGTAGGGACACGACGAAGTTTCGGTCGCTACGAACAGGCGGTCACGGCC
>JALYUO010000074.1 GCA_030853735.1 Chloroflexota bacterium | reverse complement strand
AAACGTGAGGCGGGCGTGTAGGAGGGGGCTGTGTCCCCCGACCGTGCGTGGGCAACGATTCGCACGCGGGGTGGCGTGAAATTGTAGGAGGGTGGCTCCGCCCCGCGACCATGGCGGGCGGCAGTGCCCCCGATGGGCGCGGCACCCTGCGGGAGAAGATTGCGGTCGGGCAAGCATCGCGGGGCGGAGCCACCCTCCTACAATTTCACGCCACCCCGCGTGCGAATCGTTGCCCACGCACGGTCGGGGGACACAGCCCCCTCCTACACGCCCGCCTCACGTTTCACGTTTCATGTTTCACGCAAAAATCGCTGGACATTTGCCGGACGATCTGGTATAATCAACGCTTGGTGCCACCTGTGGCGCAGGCTACAGGTTGTCTCGCGTGGGCAGCGGTCGAATAAGCGGAAAGCGGAACAGGGATGCGCCCCACTGGCACAGCGGAATACGTCGCGCGGATTGTCGCCATACAGCCCAGCGCGCTGTTCCTGGTGGAGTTGGAGAACGGCAACCGAGCGCAGGTCCATGTGGCCCTGGAAGCACGGCTGACCGTGGGGCGCTTGCGACCAGGCGATATCGTCTGGATCACACTGTCGCCCTATGATTTAACGCGGGGGCGGATTACCCGCCGCTGCCGCTAGACCCCCCACGGGGGAGGAGTAACGCGCACCATGAAAGTCAAAGCCTCAGTCAAAACACGCTGCGAACGCTGCCGCGTCATCAAACGCAAAGGCGTGATTATGGTCATCTGCACCAACCCGCGCCACAAGCAGCGGCAAGGCTAGTCGAATGCGGAATGCGGCGTGCGGAATGCGGAATAACGACGCAGACGGCACAGCGCATCAGGTCTAACTTTTGTCGGGAAGGAGGACTAACGATACATGGCACGTATTGCTGGGGTAGACATTCCCCGCGAAAAGCAAGTGGCAACGGCGCTGACCTATATCTTCGGCATCGGCCCGACCACAGCGGCGAAGATCATGGCCCGGTCGGGTATCGCGCCGGACACCCGCGTGCGGTTGCTGACCGAAGAAGAAGTCAACCGCCTGCGCGAGATCATTGACCGCGAATATCGGGTCGAAGGCGATCTGCGCCGCGAAGTGAACCTGAACATCAAGCGGCTGATCGAAATCAAGTGCTACCGCGGCATCCGCCACCAACGCGGCTTGCCGGTACGCGGGCAGCGCACGCGCACCAACGGCCGCACGCGGCGTGGCCCGAAACGAGTGGTCTCGGCGAAGAAGAAGGTGCGTAAGTAATCGGGCCTGGCCCCTGGTGGATCGGCGCGGCACGCTGCGTCGCCACAGTGGATGGGGGCCGGGCGGCGCTATAAGGAGAGCAGATGGCAGAGAAAAAGCAGGCGGCAACGCGGACGGCCCGGCCGGCCAAAGGCCGTCGCCGTGAACGCAAGATGGTGCCCCGTGGGCAGGCCCATGTGCAGTCCAGCTTCAACAACACCATCGTCACGCTGACCGACCCGGTCGGCAACGTGCTGAGTTGGGGCAGCGCCGGCGCGTCGGGCTTCAAAGGCTCGCGCAAAAGCACGCCCTACGCCGCGCAAGTGACGGCGGATGGGGCCGCCAAACGGGCGATGGAACATGGCCTGCGCCAGGTGGATGTGTTTGTGAAAGGGCCGGGGTCGGGCCGCGAATCTGCGATCCGCGCCCTGCAAGGGGCCGGGCTGCAAGTGACCAGCATCACCGATGTCACGCCCATCCCGCACAACGGCTGCCGCGCGCCGAAACGTCGCCGCGTCTGAGCCGCACCGTGGTCCCCAGCGGACTACGGTCTTGAACAATTAGACAGACCTCTGCGGGTTGAACTATTTTGGCCTATTGGGCCTCAGCCGCAGAGCGACACAGGAGGAAAAACATGGCCCGTTATACCGGACCGGTTTGTAAACTGTGCCGTCGCGAGGGGATGAAGCTGTTCCTTAAAGGGGAACGTTGCTTCACGCCGAAGTGCGCCATTGATCGGCGCAATCAGCCCCCCGGCCAACACGGCCAGCGACGGCGCGGAAAAGTATCCGATTTCGGCCTGCAACTGCGCGAAAAGCAGAAGGCACGACGCACGTATGGCGTGCTGGAAAAGCAGTTCCGCCGCCACTTTGCCATGGCCGAGAATCGCCCCGGCGTGACCGGCGAGAACCTGATCCAGGTGCTGGAAACCCGCCTCGACAACGTGGTGTACCGCCTCGGCATCGCCGACTCGCGACCCCAGGCGCGCCAACTCGTCAACCACGGCCACTTCATCGTCAACGGCCACAAAACCGACATCCCTTCCTACATCTGCAAGCCCGGTGATGTGATCAGCGTGCGCCCCGACCACCTGGGCGACGAATATTTCAAGACCGCCTTGCTCGGCATCGCCCGCAAGGACGTGCCGGCGTGGCTCACGCTCGACCCGCGTGCCCTGGTCGGCAAGGTGGTCAGTATGCCCGCCCGCGCCGATCTCGAAGTGAACCTCAACGAGCAACTCATCGTCGAGTTCTACAGCCGCTAATCCGGGAAATATAGGGGACGGAACGTGGACGTAAACTGGTCGAAGAATAGGCAAAGGGAGGGGATCGCGTGGCCGATTTGTTAATGCCGCGAGTCGAAGTGGTAGCCACCGCTCCGAATTATCAGCGCTTCGCTATCGGGCCGTTGGAACGGGGCTACGGCCTCATCCTGGGCAACGCACTGCGGCGCATCTTGCTCTCGTCGCTACCGGGCGCGGCCATCACCAGCGTGCGGATCGAGGGCGTGTATCACGAGTTTTCGACCATTCCGCACGTTAAAGAAGACGTGACGGAGATCGTGTTGAATGTCAAGAAGCTGCGCCTGCGGTCGTTCAGCGACCGGGCGGTGCGGCTGCAACTCTCGGCGACCGGCCCCGGCCCAGTGCGTGCCAGCGACATCCAACTGCCCAGCACGGTCGAACTGATCAACGATGATCAGGTCATCGCCACGCTGGACAGCGCGGAAGGCCGGCTGGAAATCGAGTTTACCGTCGAACGCGGGCGCGGCTATATGTCGTCGGAGGCGCGCGAAGGAATGCCCATCGGGACCATCCCGGTGGATGCGGTCTTCTCGCCCATCCCGCGCGTCAACTACGTCTCGGAACCGACGGCCAACGGCAGCGCCGATGCCGAACGCCTGTTGCTCGAAGTCTGGGGCGACGGCACGATGGATGTGGGTGATGCGTTGAGCCTCGCGGCCTCGGCCCTGGCCCAACACAGCAAACTGCTGGCCGACTACCGCTTGCCCGGCGCGGCTGGGGATGACGACACCGCCACCGGCGGCATGGCGATCCCGGCTCATGTGGCCGAAATGCCCATTGAAGAGCTGAACCTGAGCGTGCGGACTTTCAACTGTCTGAAACGCAGCGGCATCACGAAGGTCGGGCAGATCCTGCAAATGGATCGCAAGGAACTGTTAGGGGTCCGCAACTTCGGACAAAAATCGTTCGATGAGTTGCAGGATGCGCTGGCCGTGCGCGGCCTGTCGCAACCCGGTGGCGACTTGGACGAAGCCGCGTTCTCCGAGACCGACGAGGACGATGAATTGGACGATACGCTGGACGAGGCGGACGAGTTCGAGTTAGAACCCGGCCAAACCGCGTTCACGGCGGCACCCGATGAGGACACGACGGCCTAACGCGCCGTTGTGGGAGGAACAGGACTAATGGCAGCTCGTCACCACATCGGTGGGCGGCAACTAAGCCGCAACAGTGGACAGCGCCGCGCGCTCTACCGCTCGTTGCTGAATGCGCTGGTCGAACATGACCGCATTCGCACCACCGAAGCCAAAGCCAAAGAGATCCAGCCTATGCTGGAGAAACTGATCACGCTCGGTCGCACCGACACCGTGACCAACCGCCGCACGGCCCTGACCATTCTGGCGAAGCCCGCCTCGGTCACGCGCCTATTCGAGGACATCGGCCCGCGCTTCGCGGCCCGCGCCGGTGGCTACACGCGCATCTTCAAGATCAAAGTGCGCGTCGGCGACGCGGCGGTGATCTGCCAGATCGAAATGGTTGAGTGAAAGGGGTCGGGGATCGGGGGTCAGGGGTCAGAAGACGGAAAATCCTGACTGTTTGACCATCTGCTACTTAGCACACAAGGATAGCAGGAGACGGACTCCTGACCCCTGACCCCTGATAACTGGCCCCTAGCGGCTATGCAATACAAATTAACAATCGAATACGACGGCAAAGCGTTTCATGGGTCGCAGGCCCAGGCCGCCGAGCGGGGGCGCACGGTGCAGGGCGAACTGGAACGGGCGCTGGCGCAACTGACCAGCGGGCCGGTGCGGATCGCGCTGGCGGGGCGCACCGATGCGGGCGTTCATGCGCGGGGGCAGGTGGCTTCGTTTGCACTGGACCCGGCTTGGCCCCGCGCCAAGTTACAGCAATCGCTCAACGGCGTGCTGCCCGGCGACCTGAAAGTGCGCGCCATAGATCGGGCAGACGACGGCTTTCATGCGCGCTTCAGCGCCCGCCGGCGCGACTATCGCTACTTGATCTGGCACGCGGCGGCTCCAGCCCCGCTGCTGCGCGACCGCGCCTGGCACGTCCGGGCCGCGCTCGATGTAGCGGCTATGCACCAAGCGGCGCAAGCCTTGCTGGGGACGCATGACTTTGCTTCGTTCTGCGGCAACGGGTTGGGTGTACCCAGCGAGGGCACACCGGACCCCGACCGGCCCAGCACAGTGCGCGAAATGCTGGCCGTGGCCTGTTATGTCTGGCCGCATCGCAGCCTGTACGAAGCCGAGCCGCCCCCTGGCGACACGGAGCGGCTGATCGCGGTAGACCTGAGCGCGAACGCTTTCTTGCCGCAGATGGTCCGCACTATCGTCGGCAGCCTAGTGGCGGTCGGCCAGGGCAAATGGACCGTGGAGCAGTTTGCCGCCGTGTTGGCGCAGACAGATCGGCGGCTGGCCGCCCCGACGGCCCCCCCGCAGGGCTTGTGCCTAGTGCGGGTACTATACTAATGAGGCTTCAGGTGGCAGGTATCAGGTATCAGGAGTTGCGGATACGCGGTGCTGGACATCTGACCATTATGGCAACAAGCGAGGGCGATCCGGTAGCGGGCAGCAGGTAGCACGACACCGTAGCTCCTGACACCTGATACCTGACAGCTAGGAGTAGATAATGATTCAGCAAAAAACCTGGACTCCCAAGGGGGCCGAGGCGGCGGCGAGCCGGCGCTGGCATCTGATTGATGCCAAAGGCCAGACGCTAGGCCGCGTGGCGGTGCTGATCGCCCGCCTGTTGCGTGGCAAGCACAAGCCCAACTTCACCCCGCATCTGGATTGTGGCGACTTTGTGGTGGTGATCAACGCCAGTGAGATGGTGGTCACCGGCAAAAAGATGCAGCAAAAGATGTACTATCGCCACTCGAACTATCCGGGCGGCTTCCGCGCCGTGGCCCTGCAAGACCACATCAAGAAGCACCCCACCGGCCCCATCGAGCGCGCCGTGCGCGGGATGTTGCCGCGCAACAACATGGGGGATAACCTGTATCGCAAGCTGCACGTCTATGCCGGGGCCAACCACCCGCACGCCGCGCAAGCCCCGACCCCGTATGACATGGACCTGGCCGCCGCCGAGACGGGCCAGAACCGTTAAGCTGGAGACTGCCCAATGACGACTCCTCAGACCAAGAGCTATTTCTATGGCACGGGGCGGCGCAAGACCGCCGTGGCCCGCGTGCGGCTCTATCCCGGCACCGGCCAGATCGTGGTCAACGGTCACAGCCCGGAGCAGCACTTCGGCGCACGCACCGTCTACGAACGCACCGTTACCGCGCCCTTGCGCCTCACCGACACGCTGGGCCGCTGGAACGTCAGCGTCAAAGTGGATGGGGGCGGCACCACCGGTCAAGCGGGTGCGATCTCGCACGGCATCGCCCGCGCCCTCTGCGCCGCCGACACCGAAGCCTATCGTGCGGCGCTCAAAAAGGCGGGGATGCTGACCCGTGATGCGCGCGTCAAAGAGCGCAAAAAGGTCGGCCTCAAGCGCGCCCGCAAAGCGCCGCAGTACACCAAGCGCTAATCCGCCTGCTGCCGTTGATCGATCCGCGAAGGGCCGCGAAGAATCGCGAAGATTTGCGGTCGATCAGCGGGGTAGCTGCATCACAACGCCATCGGCGTAGCTAATTACACTCCCCTAGCGGGATGTAGTTGCTGCGCCGGTGGCGTTTTTGTGTACTTAGCCTGTCAGTGAAACCCTTGTAGCCGCTGTGCGTAGATCATTACAAGATGCTGTGCAATTTTCGTATTCCACGATAGCTAGGCTTTTAAGAGAGGAACGTCAATGCACCCAGTAACAAAGCCTGTCCCTTCTACGCCACATCGCCCCTGGTTCGCCCAGCGAAATTTGCCGCTTTTGCTGACCTCTGGATTTGCCCTACTGGCCGGCCTCATGCTCCTGCTCGGCCTGGGGTCGTGGGTCTTAGCCATGCCGACGGTTTTTGCGCTGGTTGTGATCGGTCTGTGGATCAAGTACCCGTTGCCGGTGGTGACGCGCACTTTGTTGGGGCTACTCGCTGCCAGCCTCATGGGCTATACCACGATCCTGATCGCGCTGCCGCACGGCAAGCAACCGCTGGATACCTCGCTATTGTTGGTTGGCAGTGCCCTTCTGCTCTATGCCATGCGCAAACTCCTACGGAGACTGTACAGACGCGGCTAATTAACGGCGATGTTCACCTCAGAGGAGAAGTCCAATGCTAACGCTACGGCTGAACCGCGCATTGCTGGCTCTGGCGGGGCTGATCTTCGCGGTCAGTGCCATTGTAAATGTCATTACCTATGGTGGACTGCTCGTATTGCCCTATATCCAGTGGTTTTCAGGCGCGGCGGGACTGATCATCTCAGGTGGACTATTGGTGTTGATGCTGGTAAGCATCTCGCAGGCCCGCAGCACTGGCTGGCAGCTGCCGGCAGTCAAGGGCTTGTGGTGGATAATGCTCTCAGCAGTAGCGATTGGAGTGTACGGCCTGTACAATTTTGTGTTCGCGTGGGTGCAGAGTACACCGGCTAACCCGCTCCCCAGCCACCTTTATTCCATTCGCAATGAATCCATTACATTGGGGCTGTTGGAGTTGCTAGCCAGCAACTATCTGTACCGATTGATAACGTGGCAACGCAGCCACTCTCAGAACCCGCCGGCTCCGCAGACAGGGATCAACACGCCGTAACACAGGGCGGCCCCACACGGCCACAAAACGGGCCGACACCCTCAGTCGAGGATAGCCGGCCCATATTCGTGGTCCCATTCGTGGCCGGCCGAGCCTACGCCGGCACGCCTGCCTCTAGCCCGGCGAACAGGTCCGTCTCCTCCGGCGCGGTTTCGATGCGGCTGCGGATCAGCGTGTAGTGTTCCTCGCCGAAGATCAGGGGCGCGATGTCGTCGGGCATTGTCATGAACGGGCCGGTGGGGTCAAACTGCGTGCGGTGGCAGCGGGCGGCGGCCACTTTGCGGGCCACCGTGGCGCGCACATCCAGGCGGGCGGTGACGGGTGGCGGCTCATAGGCGGGCGGCTTTTCCTCGGCGGGGGCACTCGCTTCGGCCACGGCTTCTTCGGTAGACTGGTGTTCGGGATCGTCGTCCTTTGGTTCGTCGCGATCAAACGGCCATTTTAGGCCGCGCTCTTCATAGACAGCGCGGGCTTCTTTCCAGCCTGCTTCGTTCCAGGCGCAGTAATACAGTTTCAGCGGAGTCCAGGGCGCGCCCAAGTCGGGCCGGTAAGCCGGGTCGCCCGCCACCTCCCAGGCCGCCATCGTCGTCAGGTGCGCGGCGATGTGATCGGGGTGGCCGTAGGCACCGAAGTCATTGTAGGTGACCAGCACCTGTGGCTGATAGTGCCGCACCAGCGCCACCACGCGGGCGGTGGCCTCGGCGCGGTCGGCCTGGTGGAAGCTGTCCGGGTGGGCGTTGGCTTCGCTCTTGACCATGCCGGAGTCGCGGTAGCCCAGCATCTCCAGGTGGTCTACACCCAGGTGCGTCACCGCGCAGCCCAGTTCGCTGCGCCGGATCGTCGCCAGTTGCGGGCGCGCCGTGTCCACGTCCAGGTCGGGGTCGTGGATTTCGCCTTCTTCGCCGCCGGTGCCGCAGACCAGCACGGTGCGAATGCCCCGGTCGTGCGCTAGGGCCAGCAAGCCGCCCGTAAATACCACCTCGTCGTCCGGGTGGGCATGGACAGTCATCAGGGTTAAGGGTGTGTTCATGGGCCTATTATACCACGCTTCGTGCGGCGTAATGCGTAATGCGTAATACGTAAGGGGCCAGGGGCCAGGGGCCAGGGGTCAGGAGCCAGTACGCCAACACGGCGACACGGAGACACGGAGATTGTAATGGATTGGGTATAGCAGCCTCTCACGCTGTCCTGCGTATACCTGCGAATGACTCTGTGCCCACCTCGCCCGATTCTTCGCTGCGCTCAGAATGACATGGCTTCCCTCGGCATACCAGATACCAGCGGCGAAGTGGTTACAAACCCATTAAATCTCCGTGTCTCCGTGCCTCCGTGTTGGCGTACTGGCTCCTGACCCCTGACCCCTGACCCCTGACCCCTAAAGCATTACGTTTTACGCATTACGCCCACCTGGATCGCGACGACGACAAGGGCGCAGGCAGCGATGCTGCCGGCGGCAAGGGACACGCCACTGGCGGCGAGGAGGCGACCGATGGCATAGGGCAGCACCGCGCCGCCGAGGGAGCCGCCGAGGACCAGCACGCTGGAGACGGCTCCGGCGGTGGCGGGGTAGCGGGCGGTGGCGAGGCCAAAGGCGGTGGGGAAAATCGGCGCGAAGCCGAGGCCGCACAGCGCCGCGCCCACGAACAGCCCCGCCACGCTGCCGGGCAGCAGGGCCAGGGCTGCCGCGCCGAGCGCACCGATCAGCGCGCCGCCCCAGACCAGCGCCGTCTCCGCCACGCGCCCGGCCAGCACGCCCGCCCCCAAGCGGCCCAACGTGAAGGCCAGCCAATAGGTCGAGACCACCCCCGCCGCGACTTCGGTCGTCAGTGCCGCCCCCTGCTGGGCAAAGCTGAATAGCCACGCCCCTACGCCGCTTTCGAGGCCGACATAGAGGAAAAACATGAGCGCAGTTGCCAGCACGTAACCATGCCGCAGTACCTGTAACCCGCTGCCGGCCGGGGCCGCCTCTCGGCTCTCGTCCAGGTGCGGCGGGAAGCGGAGAACACCATAGAGACCCGCTATGAGCGCCACCCCGCCGGCCGCGCCCACCAACACGGCTGCGGGCGCGCCAGTGCCTTGTAGCGCAAAGCTGACCAGCAAGGGGCCGGCCAGCGCGCCCAGGCCAAAGGTGCCGTTGGTCAGGTTGAGCGCCATCGCCCGCGCCGCCGGATAGAGGTCAGCGATAAAGATATTGAGCGTGACATCCAACGCGCCGAAGCCGAGGCCCAGCAGCGCGGCCCCGCCCGCCGCCACCGGCAAGTTGGGCGCAAACGCCAGCCCTAGCAGCCCGCCCGTCATGCCGAGCAAGCCGCCCACCAGCAGCGGTTTGCGCCCCAGGCGGTCCAGCGTGGCCCCGGCCAATACCACCGTGACGCACGCTCCGCCAAACTGCGCCGTGAACAGCACCCCGGCATCGGCCAGCGCCACGCCCCAGTGGTGGGCCAGCCAGGGTAGGCTCGGTCCGATGATCGCGTTGCTGAGGCCCAGCACCAAAAAGGCCAGCACGGTGTTGCCGGCCAGCACAGAGCGGCGCGCTGGTTGCCGCGTGAGCGTTGCTGCCATAAGATAGGGACTCCTTCACAGCCCATTTCGCACAAAACAGCCTACTATACCCCGCCCCCACCGCCGCCGTCAAGCCGGACGAATTGCACCACAAAGACACAAAGGACACGAAGGATTCACC
>JALYUO010000048.1 GCA_030853735.1 Chloroflexota bacterium | reverse complement strand
GGTGAATGCGATCACCTTTGCTGTCCAGTTGGCATCGGGAATATCAGGTTTAGTAGAAACTAGTTGCAATCGCTGCCCTACGTAGTTAAGCGACTCCACATCGCTGTATATCCCACTAACATATAATTTTTCGGCAAAAGATAGCGGGGCCGGTGTAGCTGTTGGTACTGGAGTAGCACTCGGTGCCGGGCTTGGCGAGGAAACAAGTGTCACCGTTGGAGTCGGTATAGGTGAAGGTGTTGCTGCATCCGTTCCACAAGCGGTTAATAGGACTAACAGAGGGATTAGCAATAGGTAGCGCATCGGGATCGCTCCTTGTTGTAAATATCAATCGTATTCGGGCTGAGGCGGCGGGCACGCAACGCACGTTCCCAGCTTTGGCCTAAGTCGGCCAGGGTGGCACCGGCACTGCTGCCGGCGCGGGGCTGATAGGGCATGGCGGGATCTCCACAGTTAGTCGCTCTATCGTCGGTGTGGCTAATCGGGAGCCGTCCGCCAAGTGTCGGCCCCACAGTTAGTCGCTCTATTCAGGCAGGAAATAGCATCAGGTGCGCCCGGCGGGTCTCGAACCCACGACCTGCCGCTTAGAAGGCGGCTGCTCTATCCGGCTGAGCTACGAGCGCATAACAGTCACGCTGCAACTATTATAGCCCTGCCTTTTGCCGAGTGTCAAGCAGGGGCCGCAGCCGGGCAGGGCTTATGCGTTCTCAGATTCATGCGCCGGATGGGCCGCTGGCGGACTGTGGGAGCGGCCTCCTGGCCGCGCAAGCCTACCCTTACCGCGCAGGTCGGGTAGCAAACGAGTAGATCGGGGTATGCCCCGCCCCAGCGCGGCCAGGAGGCCGCTCCCACAGTCCGCCAGCGGCCCATCCGGCGCATGAATCTGAGAACGCATAAGCCCTGCGGTTTCTGATCAGGGCAAACGCATCTAAATTGGCGCGTGTGAGATCGCATTGGTTATAGAAGGAGCATGACGAAAACTGGCATCCCATTCACCAGAAGGCAGGCTTCTTTGGGCCAGTAAGTCGCCGGCATCTCATCATTTCCGTAGCTACACCGGCTACCCGCCCACGCCAATTTAGATGCAATTGCCCTGGGTTTCTGATCCACGACACAGCGCGTCAATCTGTATCACCTGCGTTGCTTGATCACGCGCGCAGGTACGCCCGCTATTATACTGTAAGGCGGCACGTCATGCGTGACCACCGCGCCGGCGGCCACGACGGAGCCGCGCCCAATCCGCACGCCGTCGAGGATCACGCTGGCCGCACCGATCCAGCAGTCGTCTTCGACCACGATGCCGCGCCGGGTGACCCCTTGCCGGCGGATCGGTGTGGCCGGGTCGCTGTACTGGTGGTTCTCGGAATGGAAGCTGACCCGTGGGCCGCAGATCACGTTGTTGCCCAGCGTCACGCCGCCTTGCGCGCCGATATAGGTGTAGGCGTTCAGCCCCACATAATCGCCCACGCGCAAGCCCACGCCCAGATTTTGCGCCACGCCCGTCACCTGGATGATGCTGTATTTGCCTATCGTGACGTTGCGGCCCAGCCGCACGCCGTTCTGCGAAAGCGCGTCAATATACACGCCGTCTTCTAGGATCAGGCTGCCCCCGGCGCGCACTTGGTAGGCGTGGTGGATTCGCACGCCATGCCCGGCAAAAATCAGCCCCGCACTGGCCCCCAGGCGCAGTTTGAGCGGCAGGCCGCGCAGGGCGGCAAAGCCGCGCCGCGCCACCACGTCGGCCAACATTCGTCCGCTCATGCGCGGGTCGAGCGTGTAGCCTTCGCCGCCTTTGAGCCGGCCGGCGAGGCGCGAAGCGAGGCGCTGCACTAGGCTGCCGCGCGCCGTGGGTGCCGCCATCTAGCCGCCCATCCTTTCCGCGATCCGGTCCAGCATCAGCGCAGCTTTCGCCGCCCAGGTGGTCGCGGCGGGCAAGGGGTCCGCGATATGGGGGACCGGCTGCCCGGCGGCCGCTGCGTCTAGGTACTGCTGGATACCGGCGCTAAAGGCCGGCGCGTCGGCGGCGATGCAGATGCGCGCGGCAAACGGCTCCACCCCGCTGATCGGCGTGGTGACGATGGGCCGGCCCATCGCCATGTATTCATAGAGTTTCAGCACATTGCTGCCGTGTTCCTCTTTGCCCACCCGATGCGGAATCAGGCAGACCGCAAACGCCGCTAGATAGTCGGGCAACTGCCGGTAATGCTTATCGCCCAGGAAATGGACATTGGGCAGGCCCAGCAGTGGGGCCAGCCACGCCTTGTCCAGGATCGGGCCGATAAAGACAAAGCTGACCCCCGGCAGGGCCCCTGCGACCCGGCACACCAGGTCGGTGTCTATGCGTTGCTGCATCTTGCCCGCATAGCCGACTAGCGGGCGTGGCAGGGCGGCCAGATCGGCCGGCAGCGGATGGGGAGCGGTGGGCTGGAATTCGGTCGGGTCCACGCCGTTGGGCAGGAACCAGACCCGCTCGCGGCCTGCGCCCAGCCAGTCGCGCACTGCCGCGCTGGTGGTGAAGATCAGGTCGGCCTCGCGGCGCAACTGCTCATAGCCCGCCGCGACCGTGGGGCGGATGTAGGCCAGTTCGGGGTGTTCCAGCAGGTTGTCAATCGCATCAAACACCAGCACCGCCGGCTGGATGTGGCGCGTGATCGGCGCATAGAGCGGGCTGGACAGCAGCAGCGCCGGGCGGGCCAGCTGCAGCCGTCGTCCGGCGCGCCGCACGGCGGTGGCGACGCGGCCCCGGTCCATCACGTCCCAGATCCAGCCGTGCCGTTGCGCCAGCACGCGCAGCACGTCGGGCATCAGGATGTCGAGCACGAAAATCTTGCGCTGGAGCCGCGTCAGCGCGATGCCCGGTCCTAACCCGATGCTTGGCCCGCCGCCCACGCGCCACTGGGCGGTGCGGTTGCGCGCTAGTTCGGGCGGCGCAATCGGGCGGTCCACCACCAGCACGCGGCGCACGCGCGGATCGGCGGCCAGCGCCAGGATCAGGTGGGCATCGCGCGTACGGAAACCCTCGCGCCGGCATTTGCGCCAATCATGAAACGGGATGCAGATCAGGTCGATCCCCGCCGCCGGCGTGTTCACCTGCGCCGCGCCTGCCGCCGGTTGAGGCTCGTGATCAGGCCGGCCAACTGCTGCGCTTTGCCCTCCCAGGTGAACGCGGCCTCCACGCGCCGCCGGCCCGCCGCGCCCATTTGCCGTGCCCGCGCCGGGTCGCCCAGCAAGGCCAGCAC
>JALYUO010000786.1 GCA_030853735.1 Chloroflexota bacterium | reverse complement strand
GAAATTGCCGGATTAACTTGGCTATCTCCGCTATCGGTAGTAATGGGGAACAGCGTTATTGGGGCCACCAAATTCGCGCCGGCCAGCCGCCAAGTGGGACTGATATATTCCTGCCAAACTACCATGTTGCCGCTAATAGCCGGATTTGTGTGGGCCAACAGATTGTCGGTCACCGTAAATACCACAGGATTCGTGCTGGTGATGCTACGGGCAGCGATGATGGCCCAATGATCCGTAGCGCTAGGCAGCCGTTGCGTGGTCGTAGGGACCGTGCTTTGCCAAACGACGGTTCCGGTCAGAATGTTCCTATAAGGCGGGGTATTTAGCAAAACCGTGAGGTCCAATGCTGGATTCTGGTTAGTGGTCGCGGCGGTGGTCAGGGTGAATAGCCTTGCTGAGGTCAGGTCTTCGCCCATAATATCGGCGCGGCTGCTGCCGGGAGCTTGACTCTGCCAAACCACCACATTATTGCTGACCGCAGGGTTTGTCTGGTCGCCGGGGCCGACATAAATCGGGAATGCTGTTCCGACAGTACCGCCACTGATACGCGCGCCGTAGATGTCCCAGTTGCCACTCTGCTGCCCTTGCCAGACGACCAGATCCTTGCTAACGGCGGGTCGCCGCTGATCAACTAGGGCGTTTGTGACAGTGATAAGCTGCCCGGTACTCAGATCCTTGCCGAAAATGTTCCACAGGCCGGTGGGGTTGTTCTCCCAGACGGTCAGCGATCCGTCTACTTTGGGCACTTGCCCCGGCGCGATAGACCCTGGTGGCGCGGGCGTGGGGGTCGTAGGTGGCGGCGGCGGCGCGTAGGGGGTGCCCGGTACGCCCCAGTAGCCACTGTGCAAGGCTAGTGCGCCGCCTTGCATCGGGCCGGGCGCGGGTTGTCCGATGGTGCCGCCCACGATAAAGCCGGCCCCCGCACTCGATCCGCCGCCGCCGGCAATAGTCGCCCAAAGCAGTTGGACCACGCTGGTCATCGCAGCGTGACCGACCGGCGTGGGCAGCATCAGCCCAGCCAGACCCAGCACGATGATCCATTTACGCCAAGCGCGCAACCGCTGGACAGCCTGCTCTTTTGACGGTCGGTTGATCCGCATCCGATTCTCCCGTGGTTATGGCGTGGGGCTAAGGGTAGGAATCGCGCCGGGAACGAAGCGTTTGGTCTCTGGTTGTCCATAGAGTTCGGGATGGAGATAGGTGCCCTGCTCGCCGGCCGGCTTGTCCTCGACCACCGGGATGCGGTAGCGGTCGGCATAGGGATCCTGGCGGATGCCGGTCACTTGCCAAGACACTTTCAACCCTGCCTGCCCGCCCGCGATCTGGAAGTGATTGTTCGCCATCTCCTGCGCGACGTAGACCGGCGCGTAGCCCCCGATACAGGTCAGTTGATAGCGAAAATCGCGATTAAGCGTTTGGAACCAGTCCGGCAACGCTACCCAGGCGTGCCCGGTCGTATCCAGCACCGCCACGCCGTCGTAGATGTTCTTCATATCGGGCGATTCGACGAAGGAGTGGGAGAGATATTTGTTGGCCGGATCCAGCGGATCATCAATCTTGAATGAGCCGCCCCCTTTTGATAAATTGCCGGTGATCTGGACATTGCCCTGGAAGAAGCCCGCCTGCCCACTTGTGCTGCTACCATACACCCCGATGTTGGTGTTACTCGTTCCACGCGTGCCGATGCCACTGCTGCTATTGCCGTACACCCCAGTACCGCTGGTGCTATTGCCGTAAGCCCCCGTGCCGCTGCTGGTATTGTTGCCGATAACTGCATTACGGCCTGCACCCGCTTGTCCGTATATACCATCACTCGTGCTGCTTACTCCATACACACCGTTGCCGCTAGAGCTGCTACCATAAACCCCGGCTCCTGCTGCGGTATTATAACCATAGACTCCACTTTTACTGGGGTTACTTGCTTCGCCAACAATACCATTGTCGTTTGCACTTATGCCGTAAACGCCACTGCCGTTAGTGCTGCGTCCATATACCCCGCTGCCAGTGCCACTGTGAATGCCCGAAACGCCACTAGTAGCATTGGCGGCAGCCTCACCCCGTACCCCATCCCCGTTAGTACTACTCCCATATACACCAAACCCCGTAGTACTAATGCCTGAAGCACCAGTGCCGCTGATGCTACTACCGTAAACTCCCGCACCGTTACTGGTATTGGCACCTGCCACGCCATTGCGGTTGGACCCCGCCTGTCCAATAACCCCGTCTCCGCCTACGCTGCTGCCGTAAATAGCGGGGCCGTTACCCAGATTGTACCCAGCAATCCCAGGATGTATGCTCCCTGTTTCTCCGTGAACCCTTTCGCCGGTGTCACTGTGGCCCCAAACCCCAAAAC
>JALYUO010000033.1 GCA_030853735.1 Chloroflexota bacterium | reverse complement strand
ACCTACGCCCTGGCAGGCCGACCTGCGCTGTCCCCAGCCTTGCACACCCCGCCCGCACCCGCCACCCACGCATTCGTGTATTCGTGGCCCCATTCGTGGCCGGTCCGCCCCGCAGCACTGTCGGGGGACACAGCCCCTGCCTACCGTCTCCATTCCGCATTCCGCACTCCGCATTCCGCATTAGCCGGCTTGGGCGCGGGCCACGGCCAGGGTCAGCGTTTGGCGGGCCAGGACGCGGGTCAGGTGGCGGCGATAGGCGGCGGTGGCGTGAATATCGGTGGGCGGGTCCAGGTCGGCATCCACGGCAGCGGCCGCCGCTGCCGTGGCCTCGGCGGTGGGAGTCGCGCCGTGCAGGGCGGCCGTGATACTGGGCGCAGGCACCGGGCCGTCGCCAATCGCCAGATAGATCAGGCGGGCGGCAGCCACCGTGCCGTCGGCGGCCAACGTGACCACCGCCGCCGCACCGGCCATCGCATAGTCGCCGTGGCGGCGGGCGACTTCGGCGAAGGCCATGCCGGTGCGTGGCGGCGGCGCGGGGATGCGAATCGCGGTCAGCAATTCGTGTGGCTCCAACGCCGTGGTGAACAGCCCCTGGAAAAAATCGGCGGCAGCGATCCAACGCTCACCTGCCGGGCTTTGCGCGCACAACTGGGCCTCCAACGCCACCATCAGGGCGGGCAGTTCGGCGGCGGGGTCGTTATGGGCCAGCGAGCCGCCCAGTGTGCCGCGATTGCGGATCTGCGGATGGGCGATATGGGGCAGGGCTTCGGCCAGCAGCGGCACCCGCGCGGCGATTTGCGGACTGCGTTCCAACGTGCGCTGGCGGGTCATAGCCGCGATCTGCAAGCCGCCGTCCGGCGCGTCCATGATGCCGAACAGGTCGGCTACCCCGTTCAGGTCCACCAGGATGCCCGGCTGGGCCAGGCGGAAGTTCATGGTGGGCACCAGGCTTTGCCCCCCGGCCAGCACTTTCGCCGCGTCGCCGTGTTCGGCCAGCAGCGCCAGGGCTTCCGCGCGCGTGGCCGGGGCGTAATACTCAAAGGCGGATGGTTTCATCGGTGCGTATCCCCACTAGCCCCGGCTAAAGGGCTACTTTGGCACGGCAGCCCCGGACGGTGTGCCGCTTGCTGTTGCGCCCAGTCCGCTTGCGGCAACGCATACTCAACGAGATCCTGCGTTGCGCCGTCGAATCGATCCGGCCATGTGTGGCGGAACGCCCGCACCAGAGTCAAGCCCGACTTCTCCAGCACGCGGCGCGAGGCGTGGTTGGCCGCTAGGGCAAATGCGACCACGCGCTGCACATCCAACTCGGTAAAGCCTTTACGGATCAGCGCACGCGATCCTTCCGTGCTGTAGCCCTGCCCCCAGGCGGTTTGGACCAGGCGGTAGCCCAACTCGACTTCAGTTGGGCTACTACCTTCTGGGGGCCGGAAGAGGAACCAGCCGAGAAATTGGCCGCTGGACTTTTGGATGGCCGCCCAGAAGCCATACCCTGCGAAACGCTCGTAGTAGCTGAGGTACCAGGGCAGATCTGCGGTTTGGATCATCGCGCGCGAGGGCGGTGTACCGCCGACGAAGCGCAGCACAGCGGGGTCGCTATCGAGATCGAAGAGGTTGTCCACATCTTCCGGCGTGAAGCGGCGCAGCACGAGGCGTTCGGTTTCCAGGAAGATCTGCATGGCTCAATCAATCCTAAGCAGCCGCCGTGCTGCGCCTACTTCTCTTCCACGAAGGCCACGATGCGGGCAAAAGCCGCCTCGCCGCCCTTGAAGCGGAAGGGGAAGCAGCCCAGCCAGACGCGCTGGTTCAGCACCTCGTCCACCTGCCCGCCCACGTTCTCGGCGTGGAACACACCTTTTGGGAACAGCAGCGTGTGGGTGCATTGGTAGTCTTTGGGCCAGGGGAAGGCATCGTCCAGGCTCTGGCCCAGCGCGGCCTCCACTTCGGGGATCAGGTCGGGCCGCGCCGTCCGCACCTTCGTGTTGAAGGGATGGTCGGTCGAAATGGCATCAATCGCCATCCAGCGGATGCCGCGATCCAGCACCCAGTCGCAGAACACGCGCTGCGGGCCGGGGTGGCGCAAGAAACTGCGTGGTAGATCGGGCGGCTCCTGGTTGTGGACCTTGTACCAGTCTTCATTATAGTAATGATGGTAGCCGGTATGGATCACCAGGATGTCGCCGCGCTGAATGGTGATGCCGGTGTCCTTCTCCCACTGCTCGAAATGCTCCGGCCCATAAATCTGGTAATCGCCGATGCCGTAGCGTGACAGATCCACGATGCAGGCCGGGCCGAACAGCGTGTCAATCGGGATGCCCGCAACATCGGGGCCGGGATCGAAGAAGTGATAGGGCGAGTCGAGGTGGGTGGCGATATGGTTGGTGGTGGAGATGTGCTGGGCGTTCACGCCCTCAAAGGCGAGCTTTTTCACCCATTTGATCGTCGGCCCCTCGTAAAACGCGAACGGCGGCGAGTCCATGCTGAAGTTTTGCGAGAGGTCCAGTACTTTCACCTTGCTGAGATCATACGGTACATACATACAGTGATCCTTTCTTGCGGTGGGGCAAACCGGCCCCGCTCTAGGCGGGCCAAGCACGGGAAAACGTTGGCCTATTATACCAGAAAGGCGCGCGCAATGTGTGCCGGAAAATCGGGGCTACGTGTTCACTAGGCGCGCCTGGTCCTACTGCGATCTAGGGTGGAGTAGGAGGCGGTGCCACCCGGCGTGGCCGCCTTACCGCGATCTGCGGGTTAGCGCAGTGGCCTACGGGGGAGATCGTACTAAACATCCCCGTACTCTCTTATAATCTTCATCGTTTGCTGTCGTTCTTCGCGCTTCTGCGCGTTCCGGCGCGGATCAAAAATCTTCGTGCTGCTTCGTGGTAACTGTTCAGTTAGCGGGCTGTAGGGTGGGACGTAGGTAAGTGGTAGGGTGTAGTCGCGCACGGTTGTGCGCCGTACTCGTTAGCTGGTGGCGATCCCGTGGCACTCGTTGCCGAGCGGCGACCGGAGGGCCACGAGGACGGCGCACAAC
>JALYUO010000948.1 GCA_030853735.1 Chloroflexota bacterium | reverse complement strand
GCCCCACCACCGTCCACGGCCCCCTCGCCGGCGGCAACATCGGCCGGGTGACGGAGCAGGAGCCGTGAGCCGGGCGGGGCAGGGAGCCAGGGGTCAGGAGTCAGAGATCAGGTAGCACCTCACCTCTATCGCCTACGTACCGAAAGGCCCGCCCCCGGCGTTGGGGACGGGCCTTTGCCCTGTTTCGTTGGACCACCTGTTTAGCGTACTTGGGCGCTGCCGTCGTCGTACAACACCAGCACACTGGTGACGGATTGGCTAGAACAACTGTACAAATTGATGCGCGGACCAGGGATACGCAGCACCCGGCCACCGGCAAAGCGTTGCACTGCCCACTGGTCTTGCGGACAGGTCAAGTTCCCCGTTCCGAGTTCCGCATCCAGTGTCGGGTGCAGCTTTCGCAAATCCGGCACGTTGCCCACGCTGCTGTAGGCTTCCCAGACGTAGTCGATCTCGCTCTTCGCGGCCCGCACAACATACACGGTTTTCTGCTGATTGTCATCAAACAACGTTCCGTTCGTACTGTTGTTATTATCGTTGGTATAGGTGATAGGGCCAGGATGTGAGTTGTCATAGACATGGCTGGTCGCTTGCGGGCACCCCAGGCGCGCCGCCACCTCTTGCGGCATAGCGGGGTAGAGTTCGTTTTTCAGGCTGGGATCGCATTTGTCCAAAGCAAACGGATCGCTGTCGCCTTTAATCGCCAACGTCTCGCCATTGCCGTAGAGCAACCACAAGTCGGTCGTTTCGCCATCGAGGGGCTCCGGTACGGAGTCCAACTGGCCTTCGGCGGATCCGTGTATCTGCATCCCTGGCTTTAGCTGCACCGTTTGGTCTCTAGCGCTGCTGATCACCACGCCCTTGCTGCCTTCCCACACCGCGATTTTCACACTGCGGTCGGGGTAGACCCGGATGCTGAACTTGGTGTCCAGGGCTTGGGTGCAGTAATGCCCGCTATCTACACTGAACCCGCCTTGCGTGTGATTGTAGAGAACAATGCCGTCTTGTTGGATTAGACTAGCGATATCTGCTGCGTTTTTGGCGGTGCAACGGGCCAAGCCACCCCCGCTGTTGCTATTGGTTGTGGCCCGCAGGACGACTCCTGCCCCCGTTATTAGGCGCAACCACCCTGGTGGGACATGGGCGACGACCGTGCCGCTGCTATCGGCGCGCAGCACATCGCCGCCGTAAGCTAGCGCGGGGCGAATGGGGTCGGCGTTGTCCACCGCACGGAACCCGGTTGGCGAGGGAGCCACGGTGCGCGCACAGGTCAGCGCGCTGATGTTTATGCCGGCGCTAGGCCGACAGATTACGCCGCCGCTGCCTGCTGTGCCGTAGATGACGGCGCGACCCTTGCGGTACAGATAGGGCTGCCCCAGCAGCGAAAGCAGCACTTCGTATGCCGTGCCCGCATTCTCCGGGTGGTACTCAAACACCGCCCGTTCAAAGTACTGCACGGTGTAGGTTTTGCCGTCGGTGGCGCTTTTCTCCTGCATTTCGTCGGATATCGGTAAGCCTTGCTGGGCCAGCCCGCCGTGGCTCTCCCAATAAGTGCGGAAAAGGCCGCCTACGGTGTGCCCGGTGGCCGCAAATTGGCGGGGGTTGTCTGTGCTAACGTGCTGGTTCGGCGCGCCGGTGGGGTATTTGTCGTCGTAGCGGAACTTGCCCAGTTGCGCCAGGAGTACATCGAAGGGCGGCTGGTTCTCTGGGTGTTTCTCGAAGACGGCGCGCTCGAAATACTGCACGGTGTAGGTTTGGCCGTTGAGGTCGCTTTGGTCCGTCAACTCCTCGGTGATAGGGTAGCCTTGCTGGGCCAAGCCGCCGTGACCGTCCCAGTATTCCAAAAACCGGCCGCAGAGCGTATGCCCGGTTTGCGGAAAGGTCTGGCAGCCGGGCTGGGCCAGTGCCGGGCGTGCGAGGGGCGTAAGGGGGAGGGTGCCGCTCAGGAGCAGCAGCAAGGTTAGCAGGTGCAGCGCAGGCCGGTATTGCATGAGAGACCTCCTTTTATCTAAGCCGATTTGATCATGGTTGGGAGTTACTGCTAGGCGGGGGCGCAATACTGGTGACTTAGCAGGTTGCTCACGTAAATATTAGCACAGTTTAGCGGCGGATGCAATAGTCGCTTGTGCAACCGTCGCCTATCCATTAGTATATAGTAGCCGACGGTGCCAAAGTAACGGCTATAGCAATCTATCTTACACTGGAGACGGCTGTATGTTGCCCACAACCCCTGAAGACCCGCCGCCGCGCTTAGAGCAAGCGGTTATTGCGGGGCTGGATGCGCTGATCTGGGAGCCGCAGGCCGGCGTGAGTGACCTGGATCGCGTGAATGCGGTGCAAGTGCTGGGGCAGTTGCGCGATCCGTCCGCCACCGCGCTGTTAGGGCGGGTCTTGTGCGATGCTACCCACCGGGCCCGACCGGCCGGCTTCGGGCGGCTGTTGCGTGACACGGCACTGGCTGGCTTGTTGCGTTCGCCGTTACAGGCCGGCCCCGCCACCGACCGGCTCCTGGCGCGCTATTACAATGTGTTCCGCCAGGTGCGCCGAGGCCGGTTGGAGCGTAACCTGATCTTTGATGATCTGCCGCTCCTCGCCCGTTACCGGCGCTTACGTCCTGCCGTGCTGGGTTATTTATTTCCCCTCTTTGCGCTGCTGATTGGGGGCATCCTGGCGGCGGAAGCGTTAGCTTGGGTCAATGGGCAGCTACGGCCGGCGGGGCAACCGCTGGACCCGGTGCGGAGCCGCATTGCTGAACTGCTGTTTTTCTTGGGTCTGGGCCTGACGATCTTTAATCTGCATCAGATCCTGCTGGTGTGGATCGCCACGACCCTCGGTTCTCGGTTGCCGCTGCCCGCGATCCCACGTATCGGCAGCAAAACGGCGTTGGGCCTGATCCTGGCCGTGCTCGCCGCCGGCTTGGCGGTTTATACATTTGCCGGCCTGGAACAGATGCGGGGTGCCTACGACCCAGCTACGGCGGCGGCGCTCACCTGGATCACGCTACTGTTGCCGCTGCTGGTGCTGCCGTGCTATATGCTCGCGCATGACCTGGAAGTGACGGCCCACTTGGCGGCCCCTACCCGCCTGTTGTCATGGATGGCGACGGCGCTACGCTGGATCAGTGCTATCGTTTATACGGTCTTTATCCGCCTCGCTTTCGGCTTCACCGACTTCGACCTGAGTTTTATACCGAATAGCGACCTAGCGGATTGGGCCATTGCACTTGCCATGTGGCCCTATCTTGTCTATCTGCTCCTCACGCCGTTTCCTGTTATCGGTCTGCTGGCCCTGTGGGGCTACATCGCACGGCTGTTGCGGATTCGGGCTAAACGCGGTAGAATGACCGCAGGGTGACGCAGGGGCCGCACGTTGGGTGCGGCCGGCCGTCGTGCGCGGGCGAGGAGCGGGACAATGAACAAAGACATCGTGGAGTTCCTCAAGAACTTGCACCTGCTGGATCTGGTCCTGATGGGCACGATCCTGGGCTTCGCCTTGCTGGGCTTCGCGCGCGGCATGGTCAAACTGGCGCTCATCCTCGGCTCGATCTATCTGGGCTTCCTGATCGCGGCTATCTACTATGTGCCGACGGCCGATCTGGTGAGCCGCGTGTTCAACGTCAGCCTCAGCGCGGTGGCCCAGATCCTGGCCTTTTTCCTGCTCAATGTGATCGTGGCCGGCGTGCTGATCGCGGTCTTGTTGCAGTTTTTCGGCCACCTCGAAATCCAGGGCCGCGCCGGGGCGTGTATTGACCGGCCCATCGGCATGATCCTGGGCTTTATCACCGGCATCGCCATCACCGCGATCCTGGTCAACCTGTTGGCGGTGCCCTACGAGATCAACACCGAAGCCCATTTCGCCGGCGACCAAGCGCCCTATCTGGTCATCTTCAACGATTGGTATGCCAATTCGCTGATGCGTGGCCCGTTGAGCGCCACCCTGCCGGTGCTGTTGGGCGCTATCGCGCCACTGCTGGGCGGTCATGTGCCGTCGCTGCTCAACCGATCCGGGGTCAGTGGTCTGCTCCCCCTCGTCTATGAAGGATGGGCCGCCCTGCGGCGGCTGTAAGCGCATGAACCCGAAAACTCTCACCACGCTCGAACTCCCCAAAGTCCTGACCCGGCTGGCGAGCTATACCGCGTTCAGCGCCGGGCGCGCCGCCGTCGAAGCCCTCACCCCGGTGAGCGACCTGGACGAAGTGCGCCGCCGCCAACGGCGCACCAGCGAGGCGGTGCGCCTGCTCGAATTGCGGACCGACCTGGGCCTGGGCGGCGTGCATGACATTCGCGTGGCCGTCAAGCGCGCCGACCTGGGCGCAGCCCTCGACCCCGCCGAGTTTCTGGCGATCCTCAGCACGCTGGAAGCCAGCCGCGAAATGCGCGCCCAGATCCTGCGGAGCGAGGAGCAACGTGGTGGCCTGCCCGGCTTGGCGGCGTTGGTCGGCGGCATCCAGCCGTTGCCGCGCCTGGAGTCGGAGATTCGCGGCACCTTCGACCGCGACGGCAAGATCCCCGACTCGGCCAGCCCGGCGCTGGGCCGCATCCGCGCCCAGGTGCGAATCGCGCACGACCGGCTGATGAGCCGCCTGCAAAGCCTGCTCAACTCCAGCGGCAACGCGCTGCAAGAGCCGATCATCTCGATGCGCGGCGACCGCTATGTGCTGCCGGTGAAAGCCGATTTTCGCGGCCAACTGAAAGGCATCGTCCACGATCAGTCGTCCAGCGGGGCGACGCTGTGGGTGGAGCCGTTGGCGGTGGTGGACCTGGGCAACGACTGGCGCAAGCTGCAACTGGACGAGCAGGACGAGATCCGGCGCATCTTGCAGGAACTGGCCGCGCTGGTCGCTGCCGAAGCCGAGCCGCTCAACGCGACAGTCGGCATCCTGGCCCAACTTGATCTGGCGCTGGCCTGCGGCAAATATAGCGCGGCCATCGAAGGCAGCGAACCCGGCCTCGCCGTCCCCAGCGCCGCCACCGCCCACGCCGGCGCCGGCAGCAAACCCCGCCCCGCCGCTCCCAACGCGC
>JALYUO010000930.1 GCA_030853735.1 Chloroflexota bacterium | reverse complement strand
GCCCCACCGGGTACGCCTGCCGGTGCCGCACCTGGGGGTGCTGCCTCCTCTTAAATCAGGGATGTCCCTCCAGAACGCATAAGCCCTGCCTATATCCCCGTCCCCCACGGGCGCGGCAAGCAGCGCCCCTACATTCCGCATTCCGCATTCCGCATTCCGCACTCCATACGGGCGCGGCAAGCAGCGCCCCTACAGCCACTAGGTAAAATTACTGACCCCGCCTCGGCGCTCAATCGCGCAGGACTACCGATGGTCGGCGGCAGGGTTGCGGCTATAGTGAGAGCAGTCGCTGGGACCACCCGCGCCCGGCGCATGACCCACGCACGCTGCAACGCAGCCACAGGAAGGGGCACTGCTATGGACACAACCGCCGAAAGCGCGCTCAACGGGCGGCTGGCGCGCTTGGAAGATCAGGTGGCCGACCTCGGACGCACGCTCGACCGGGTGCAGTGGGCCGTGGCGGCGGTGGGCATCCGGGTGCCGGAGCCGGCCGCGCCGCTGCGCCGGCCAACCACCCCGCTAGCGCCCATGCAACCACCACGGCCTACCCGCCCAGTGCCGGTAGCTCCCCCACCGCCCGCCGTGCCGGCGCAAAGATCGGGGCCACTCCCGCTGCTGACGGTTCACCAACCCAGCGCACCGCCCCCGGCAAAGGCGGCTCCGTCGCCCCAGCCGATTGCAGTACAGCCGCAACAACCGGCGGCCCCGCCCCCCCCGCCACGACTACAGCCGGCTCCCCCGGCCCCCGTTCGGGCAGCGGCCCCGGTCGCGGCGGCGGCAGAACCGGCCCGCAGCGGCTTTGATGTGGTGCGGATTACCGAGTTCTGGCTGAACAAAGTGGCGATTGCGCTGCTGCTGTTCGGCGTGGCCTTGCTGTTGAACTGGGCCAATCAACAGGGCTGGGTGGCGCGCCTGATCACGCCGCCGATCATCGTGAGTGCCGGCTATGCCATCGGCCTGGGGCTGTTGGCCTTTGGCCTGCGGCTGTATGAGGATCGCCCGCACTTCAGCCAGGTGCTGCTCGGCGGGGCGGTCGGCGTGTTCTACATCACCACTTATGGCGCGTGGGGGCTACTGCACCTGCTGGAGGCCGGCCCGGCGCTCGGCGTGATGATCGCCGTCACGCTGACCGCCTTCGCCCTGGCCGTGCGCCAGAACGTCGCCCTACTGTCGCTGATCGGCACCATCGGCGCGCTGCTCACGCCGTTCGTCATCCAAACCGGTGACAACAACCTGCCGGGGCTGGTCCTCTACACCTGCTGTGTGCTGGCCGGCACCGGCGCGATCTACTTCCGCCAGGGCTGGCACTCGCTGCTCTGGACGGCCTGGGTGGGCGGCTGGGCAGTGTTGGCCGTGGCCTGCTTCGACTTCTGGACGCTGCCCGACCACCCACTCGCCGTGCGCTTGGCGGTGCAGATGGGTATCGGCTTCGCCTGGCTGGTCGGCTGGGCCATCCCCGTGTTACGGAACGTGGTTTGGGCCGCCGCGCCGGATCAGTGGCAGCAGCCGACCCGCGACCTGTTGGCCGATCTGGTGCCCCCCGCCGCGCGCCGCCGCATTGACCCCCATGTCCACCTGATCACTGTGCTGACCGCCGGGATGGCAGCCTGCCTATCAAGTATCCTCTGGGCCGGTTCCGACGGGCGCTGGAGTGGGCCGTTGCTGGTGGCGGGCGCGCTGGTCTATGCGGCGGTCTACCGCCTGCTGCGTGAGCGCGAACCGGCGCTGGCCTACACACATATCATGATGGCGCTGCTGCTGCTAACGCTGGCCCTGACCCGCCTGTTCGGCGGCGATCTGCTGCTGATCACGCTGGCCGCCGAAGTCGCCGCGCTGCATTTCATCGCTATCCGGGTCGGCGACCGGGGACTGACCTGGGCGGGCCATGCGTTGGCGGTTCCGGTCGCGGCGGCGCTCGTCCTGGCGCTGGCCGCCGACCCCTACGGCCTGGAGATGGGCACGACGGCGGCGTTGAGCCAATGGGCGGTGATCGCGGCGCTGGCCGCCGCCACGCTCGCCCAGAGGCGCGGGTTGGCCCGCACCCTGTACAACGGCGGGGTTCACTTGGCGACCTTGATCTTGCTGACCCTCCAACTGGTGCCCCTGGCTCCCGCCGGCGAGGCCGTGGCGTTGGGCTGGATGATCTATGCACTCGGCGCACTGGCCTGGGCACGCTACCATGATGACGATCTGGCGGCGGGGGTGGGACATGGGTTATTCGCCTTGCTCGCGCCCTGGTTCGGTTGGCGGCTGCTGCTGGGGCACGCACTGTCGTTCAGTTGGGACCACGGCTTGCTGGCCCTGACGCGGCCCGGCGAGTGGCCCATCGTCAATCTGATGAGCCTGACCGATCTGGCGTTGATCGCGGCGTTGGTCGGCGCAGCATGGCTGTCCCGCCATTCGCGGCTGACCCTGCTCTACCTGGGCGCGGCGCATCAAGCGATGTTGCTGTGGCTTTGGCGCGAGGGGTCGGGCCTGCCGGCCGGCGGCGATGCGGTACTGCTGGCTTGGGCGGGCTATGCCGCAGTGCTCTACCTGTTCGCCCAACGCCGCACCGACCGGGGAGCCACGCCCGATCCACTCGCCCGCCGGCTGACTTGGGCCGTGCATAGCACCTGCGCGTCTCTGGGCGGCTTGTTGGCCGGGCGACTGGTCTTCGGCTATGCCCTCGGCACGCTGATCCTCAGCTTGGCTGCCCTGGCCGATCTGCTGGTGATCGGGTTGCTGCTGGTGGTGGGCCGGGGAGTCACTGAACCGCGCCTAGCCGGGGTCTACCGTGTTGCCGGCATCTTGGTCGCCCTCGGCTTCGCAGGCCGCGAACTGTGGCTGATCGACTCCAGCGGGGGCTTGGCCTTGCTCGTCTGGGCCGCCGCCGCCGCCGCGCTGCACTGGGCCGCGCAACGCCACGAGGATCGCGCCTTGCGCGTGCTGGGACATAGCGTGTTTGCGGTGGTCGTGCCCTGGCTGATGGTGCGCCTGCTCAGCGGCATGACGAACGTGAGGCTACCCTTCCCCGTCGTCAACCTCGCAGCGGTCATTAATCTGACCGTCATCGGCTTGCTGTTTATCAGCGTTCGCCGGTTACCGTCACGACAAGACCGGCTGCTCTACCGCTTGGCCGGGCACGGCGCGGTGCTGGCCTGGATCGGCCATGAGTTCCTGTTCCTCTCGCTGGGTACCGGCCCTGCTGTACTGGCTTGGGCTTGCTACGCTATGCTGCTGGAATATTACGGTGGCGAAGATCAGCCGGAGGTTCCCGACCTAGTGCATGGCATTTTCGCGGGCCTGGGGCTGCTCATCGCGGCGCGCTTCTGGAATGGGCCGGCGGATGCGTTACCCATCTTCAACGTCAACGCGCTGGGGGCCGGCGGCGCGCTCATGCTAGCCGGAGTGGTGGCGGCGCGCAGCCGCAGCCAGGAGGCGTTGTGGACCTACCGCACGCTGATTCATGCCGGAGTGCTGGCCCTGCTATGGCACGAACTGGGGGGCTTGCCACAGGGCAACGGGCTGATCACCGTCACCTGGGCGGTCTACGCGCTCCTGATCCTGATCGTCGGCTTGCGCCGCACCGAGGTCGGCCTGATCTACGGCGCAGTAGGCACGTTGTTGCTGGTGGTCGGCAAGCTGTTCCTGATCGACCTGGTGGCGCTGGGGCTGGATCTGATCTGGCGCAGCCTGCTGTTCATCGGCTTCGGCATCGCGTTCCTGCTGCTCAGTTACTATCTGCAATCGTGGCTCAAACGGGCACCGCAGGTGTAAGCGGACGACGGACCTAACCCCCCAGCCCCCTTCCCTACGAAGGAAGGGGGAGTCAGACGAACGATACGCCACTCCCTACGACAACGCCTCATCACTGCATAGACTCCCCCTTCCTTCGTAGGGAAGGGGGCTGGGGGGTTAGGTCGGCGTACAGGCCGTCACTTCTTCTCAGCGACAGAGTCGCGCACATCAGGGGCGAGTTCTAGCGCCTTTTTCACGGCCACCAACAGATCGTCAATGTCAAACGGCTTGGGCACGACCGTGATCCCTTTGGCGATCAGCCAGCCATCGATCTCCTGCACCTGTTTGATCGCTGCCGTGCAGACCAAGATCGGGATCTTGGCCGTCTCGCGGGTCATCTTCAGCTTTTGCAGCAGTTGCCAGCCGACCTGTTCCGCGCCGATCAGATAGTCCAGGATGATCAGATCGGGGTTGACCCGCAAAACCTCGGCGATGTCTCGGATGCCGTAGGAGTAAAGGTCCACTATGTAGCCCTCATCGGTCAGTATCTCGCGGAACAGTTCCAGGATCTCCTGCGTGTCGTTGATGACCATGATACAAGCAGGCATGATTTAGCCCTCCTGCCCAGCGGGGCGCGGTGCGTACAAAAAGTGGCGGTAGTCTACGACGGTTTTGTTGACGCGGAAGCCGGTGCCCGTATAAAGTGCGACCGCCGCCCGGTTGCCGCTATCTACCCAGAGTTCGATGCAGTCTACCCCCTGATCGCGCAGCCAAGTGATGCCGTGGGCCAGCAACGCCCGGCCCAGGCCGTTGCGCCGGTAGGCCGGGTCCACGCCCAGGTCGTTGATCCAGCCGGTCTGTTCGCAGCGGCGGCGCTGTTCAGCGGGATTGATGTAGCACCAGCAGAGGCCGACGATCTCGCCCGCAACCTCACCCGCCGTGGCTTCGGCCAGCAACAGGCCGCCGGGATCGAAACCGGGCCGCCGCAGGTTGTCGGCCATCTGCGCGTTGGTCACGACATTGGCGTTACGGTGGTCGGCAAACGAAGCGTTGAGGATGCCGTGGACCGCCGCTTCGTCCTGCGCCGGCTGGAAGGTGCGGAGCCGCAGGCCGGGCGGCAACGGCCCCGCCGCCGGCGTCGCGTCGCTTGCCAGCCGCAGCCGCGTGTAGGTGCGGACCGGCTCGTAGCCCAGATGGGCGATCCAGGTGTTGGCCTGGGTCAGGCGCACATCAATGGCGAAATCAATCCAGCGCACGCCCATGCGTCGCGCCCGCCCTCGCACCCAGGCGACCAACGCGGTGCCGATGCCGCGCCCACGCCACGCCGGATCTACCACCACCCAGCCGCGCGCGCCGTCGTCGCCCGCCGGGTGATGCACATCGCCGTAGCCGACAATCGCGCCCGCTGGGCTGACAGCGACGGCGTGAGTGCCCGCCGCGAGGTGTTCGCCCACCCACAGGCGGAACTCGGTCGCGCTCGTCGCTTCGTCGGCTTCGTCCACTGCGTCGCCGGCGTTAATCAGCGCGACGACGGCGGGGATGTCATCCGGAGTGAGCAGGCGCAGGGGGGCGGGGCCGCGGTCGGCGGCGGGCGGGTCAGCGGGCATGAGGGGGAGCAGTGAAACGCCATGCGCCGATCTGATCCTCCGGGCGACCGGCGGCCAACCCTGCCGCCCCGTCCCAATCGGCCGGATCGTATTCGCGGGCAAAGTCACTAGCGATGAAGCGTTGCCGGGCGGTCTCCAACAGCGAGGCCGGGGCGGGGCTGCACGTCTCCCAGCGCCACTCCCAGCGCGCGCCGTCGGCGTGCAGATCCAGGATACGGTAGACCAACGGATAGCTGCTCAGGCCCGCCGTCGCCAGATGGAGCCGCCCGTGGCGCGCATCCACGCGGTTCAGGTGGTCATGGCCGCTGATCACCGCGCAGACCGCCGGATAGTGGTCCAGGATCGCCTCCACCGCCGCCCCGTTGCGACAGAAGAAGTTGCTCCACGGGAACCCGATAAAGGTCGGGTTGACCCAGCCGCCAAAAGTAGGATAGAGTGGGTGATGGACGGTGACAATCACCACACGCGCCGCTTCAGCCGCCAGCGCGCCTTCGAGCCAAGCGAGTTGCGCCGCATCCACTTCCCCCGCCCAATCGCCCACAATATTCGAGTCGATCCCGATCAGGCAGATGTCGGGTTGCAGTTGCACGCGCCAGCAGCCGCGCGTGGCGGCATCGTCGTATTGGCTGCGCCCATTGAGCTGCGTGTAAAAGGCATGGCGGTCCAGCTTGCCGGCGGCGGGCGGCCAAGCGGTGTCGTGGTTGCCGGGCACGGCATACCAGGGCACCCGCAGCCGGTCCAACCGGGCCGCGACATCGGCCAATTCAGCGGGTGTGCCGCCGCTCACCAAGTCGCCGCTGACGATCACCGCATCCACCCCGGCCAGCTCCGCGATCTCAGCGACGGCGGCATCAAGCAGCGCGCCGGCCCGGTCGGGCAGTACCATGCCGTCGGCCGCGGCCGCCGCGTGGCCCAGGTGGATATCGGTGATCTGGACCAGGCGCAGCTTAACTGACATCTTTGGTCAGCGTCGCTAGGAACTCGGCGTTGTCGCCGGTTTTCGCCAGGCGGGCCAGCAACAGTTCGATGCCTTCGGTGCCGCCTAGCACCGAGACCATGCGCCGCATCGTCCAGACCTGCTTGAGCGTCTGCGGGTCGAGCAGCAGTTCCTCGCGGCGGGTGCCGGAGCGCACCACGTCAATGGACGGGAAGATGCGCCGCTCGGCCAGTTTGCGGTCGAGATGCAGTTCCATGTTGCCGGTGCCCTTGAACTCTTCGTAGATCACATCGTCCATGCGGCTGCCGGTGTCTACCAGGCAGGTGGCGATGATGGTCAGGCTGCCGCCCTCTTCCAGGTTGCGCGCCGCGCCGAAGAAGCGCTTGGGCGGATAGAGCGCCACCGGGTCCATGCCGCCGGAAAGCGTGCGGCCACTAGGCGGCACCTGCAAGTTGTAGGCGCGGGTCAGGCGGGTGATGCTGTCGAGCAAGATCACCACATCGCGGCCCGATTCGACCAGCCGCTTGGCCCGCTCCATCGCCATTTCGGCTACTTTGGTGTGGTCTTCCACCGGCTCATCAAAGGTCGAGGAGATGACCTCGCCGCGCACCGACCGCTTCATGTCGGTAACTTCTTCGGGCCGTTCGCCGATCAGCGCCACCATCAGGTGGATGTCTTCGCCGTAGTTGGTCGAGATGCCGTTGGCGATGGCTTTGAGCAGCATCGTCTTGCCGGCTTTGGGCGGCGAGACGATCAGCCCGCGCTGGCCGCGCCCGATGGGCGACACCAGATTGAGCAGGCGCGTGTCGAGCGTCTGGGCCACCGTTTCCAGGTTGATCAGCCGGCGGGGGAAGATGGGGGTCAGCGCGTCGAAATGCGGGCGGCGGCGGGCCACGTCCGGGTCCACGCCGTTGACGGCTTCCACACGCAGCATACTGTAATATTTTTCGCTCTCTTTGGGCGGGCGCACTTGCCCGGAAACGCGGTCGCCGGTCCGCAGCGCAAAGCGGCGGATCTGCGATTGGCTCACATAGATGTCTTCGTGGCCGGGCAGATAGCGCCCGTCTTGGCGCAAGAAGCCGAAGCCCTCGTCCATCGTCTCCAGCACGCCGGCGGCAAAGATGTTGCCCTGCTGCTCGGTTTGCGCCTGGAGGATGCGGAAGGCCAGTTCTTGCTTTTTCAGCCGGCTGTAGCCCGAAATATCCAGTTCTTTCGCCAGATCCTGTAACTCGTCTATCGTTTTGCTTTCTAATTCTGCCAGATTCATGAGGGTGTTCCTTTTTCTTTATAGAGAGGCAAGGGGGACTTCCGCCGGCTCAGCGGCCAGACTGGAGTAGGCTGCCAACTTCTTCCCGTAGCGCGTTCACGGCGGCTCCGTCGGCGGCGTTTTTGTCGCCGCAGCCCAGCCAGCGCGCCGCCGCCAACGCGCAGGCTTCGGTGGCGCGCACCAATTCCATCCCCAGGTTACGGGTAATTTCTTCCGCCATGCGGTCGTTTACTCCTTTGGGCCCGTCGGTATGTTAGCTTGCTGCATGATGCGATGGGCTGCTTGGTAGCCGCAGATCTGGGCCGGCCACCAAACAGGTACAAGCGCGGCAACACTGCCTATCGCCCAAACAGCCGGTTGAACTTGCACTAGCGCGGGCCGCGCTACGTCACGGACAGGCCCACCCGCTGCGGCACGATCTAAGGCTTGGATTAGCGTAGTGGGTGTATGGGCGTACTCAGTTTATATGGGATCGCCGTTGGCAAATCGGTGCAGTGGAAGATCGCGCGCATGGTGCCGATTAGGACGGCCAAAGCCTACTGGTCCGATAGATCCCCGATTGAGAGAAGTGCGTCCCGGAGTTACAGCCCCGGTCCAGGTGGCCGGTCTGTCACAATCAGAAGCAAGATGCGTGCCATAAAGGGCACAACGGCGCGGGGTTGGCGGGGAGATAGGGATTCGAACCCTAGAAGCCAGTTTACCCGGCTTAACCGCTTAGCAGGCGGCCCCATTCGACCACTCTGGCATCTCCCCAGTAGTGTGGTAGGGCCATTATAACATAGCTGCTGCGGGAATGCAAGACGCGCAACTGCTATTTGTTCATAAATCTTTCGCACCACGAAGCCGCGCAAGACGCGCAGGATTCATTAAATCTAAGTAACGATTCAGCCGCTGACGTTGTCCCATTACGGGCCACGCAGCATTGGATGCTACGGAACGGAGGGTAACACGAAGACACGGAGATGCGGGTGTAGGCGGCAGTTCCACCCGGCGCTGCTTGCCGTAGCGGTATCTCCCCCGCCCAACGATCCGCCCGTCCTAGATCGGGGTAAGCCGGCAGCGCCGGGTGGAACCGCCGCCTACCAGTCGGGTAGCTGTGAGGCCGCTCTCCGCAGGCGGCACACGGACGATCTATGCGGATTGTTCACTGCGTGCCGAATGCCGGACCCCCTTTTGGTCGTGGTCTGAACACGAACTTTAATGAATCCTTCGTGTTCTTCACGTCTTCGCGGTGTAATCCATCGTTATGAGTGGATTCTAGATAGGCCGCTTGACGTGCCCTGCCGCCCGGCCTATACTAGCGAGAGGCCGCTGCCCGCCGGCAAACCCACCCGGCCTTTGAGAGATCACGAATGTCCGACCAACCCGCGTCCGAATCGCCCAGCACGCCGGGGCTACGGCCTGGCGAACGCGAAGCCACCGACCAGCCGCCGCCTCTGCATGGGCCGCTCACCCAGGCCCAACTCGTGAGCCTCGTGGTGCCCGCCGTCAGCTTTCTGCTGCTGGCCGGATTGTTGCTGTGGGGCACGCTCTCCAGCGTACAATCCGGCGGCGCGGCAATCGCCCCTACGCGCACCGCCACCGCCGCGCTGCCCACCGCCACGCCCGAACGCCTGACCCTCGATAGAGTCAACACCGTGACAGTGATTGCCGACACCCCGCAGCCCCTTGCGCCGACCGCCACAATCACTGCGCCGCCGCCCACCGTACCCGCCGCAACCCCTGCGCCCACCGCTGCACCCCCTACAGACGTACCCGCCACCACCGTGCCATCCACCGCCGCGCCTATCACGCCCACTCAACACTCAACACTCAACACTCAACACTCCCCGCTGGCGGGCCGGCGCATCGGCCTCGATCCCGGCCACGGCCCGCGCAACGACCTAGGCGCGGTGCTGGTGGATACCGATACCGGCAAACTGATCTTGGCCGAAGATGAACTGAACCTCGACGTGGCGTTGCGTTGCCGCGCGCTGTTGCAGGCGCGCGGCGCCCATGTGACCCTCACCCGTGATAGCAAGGATCACTTCAGCGCACCCTGGCCGCCCGATACCAACGGCGACGGTATCAAGAGCGGCGAGGCCGATGATTTGCAGGAGCGGATCGACATCCTCAACGCAGCCCAGGTCGAGGTGTTTCTGAGCATCCACGCCAACAGCAGCAGCAACCCGGCCAAGCGCCACGGCATTCAGGGACTCTATTGCGCCACCGACGATTGCGCCACGCCCGCCGCCAACAAGCGGCTGGGTCTCACGGTGCTGGACCATCTGGAAGCCGGACTGGCCGCCATCGGCAGCCCCATTCAACAACGCGAACTCCGCAACGATTTCTGGTCCGACACGCCCGGCGAAGCGCCCGGCCACCTCTTTCTGCTCGGCCCCGCCGCCCTGCCCCGCCACCCGCGCGCCCTCGCCATGCCCGGCATGATCGTCGAGTCGCTCTACGTCACCTCGCCGCCCGAAGCCGCCGATCTGTTGCAAGACCGCGTGCGCCAAGCTATCGCGCTGGCCTACGCCGATGCCTTACAGGAGTTCTTAACCGCCGGTCCGTAGCGGACGACCTAACCCCCCAGCCCCGAAGGGGGAGCTAGACGGGCTATAGTAATTCAGCTAATGATCTGGAGAAGTGGTTGGCCCCACCAACTGAGGAGTCAGCACCCCCAGGTGCAAACTCCGAGGGGAGAAGTGGTTGGCCCCACCAACTGAGGAGTCAGCACCCCCAGGTGCAAACTCCGAGGGGAGAA
>JALYUO010000907.1 GCA_030853735.1 Chloroflexota bacterium | reverse complement strand
GCCCCGACGGTCAAAGTGGTGGGCCTGCCCGACCAGTTCGTGGACCACGGGCCGGTGGGCTACTGGCGCGACCGCTTTAACCTGTCGGTAGATGGTCTGCTGCGCGAAGTGCGCGCCGGCTTCCCCGATCTCTACACCGGGCGCACGGCGGTCGCCGCCACGGCGTAGTTCTGAGTTCTGAGTTCTGAGTTCTGAGTTTTACGATAGCGTCCCCACGGGTCTTGTTGGCCGGTGGGGACGTTGCTTTCAGGCTGGGCGGCGTGTTATGATGGGGTGGGATACTCTATTAGCTGATTGGTCCTTGTGAGGTGCTGCTATGACTCTGGTTCGCTTAAAACACGCCGATGAAATCGCGCAGGCTTTTGTCACACAAACCGGGGCACAGGCTGCTGATCATGAGGCCGTCGTTTATGCGGAGTATAATGAGCATGAGTTAGCTGAGACCTTTCGTGTCTTGGCCCATGAGTGGCGGTGGCAGACGGGTATGTTGTCATCCGCCCAAACGAGAGTGATGCACCCTGCTTACCAGCGTATCATTGGGCTAGGCCCGGCAGTCGTGCCGCTAATTTTGCGTGAATTAGCAGAACGGCCCGATCACTGGTTTTGGGCACTTCATGCGATCACCGAGGAAGACATTGCTCCGAATAACACAAACCTAGCTGAAGTTTGCACGGCTTGGCTTCAATGGGGTAAAGATCGCGGATATTTAGTATAGATGGCGATGGAAAGTTCACCCCTAGAAGAATGGTTCCCTAACCTTGCTACTGCTGGTTACGTGATTACGAGTCCTGTCCGCTTGATGTACAATTGCTACGCTTGGGCAGCCGGCGAAAACGCTCATTGGTGGGAACCGGGTCGTGTTATGACTCATTATTATTGGCCTCCTGATTTACTTCCTGCAAATACGCTAGAGATCCACATTCAGCTTTTCGTTATAATTGGTTTTGTAGCTTGTGAAGACAGTAAACTGGAAGCAGGATTTGAAAAAGTGGCTCTATATGCTCATGCTAACGGCACTGCATCACACGCCGCACGCCAGTTGGCTTCAGGGGTGTGGACCAGCAAGTTAGGCATCTACGAAGACATAACGCACAACACGCTAGAAGCCCTGGAAGGGGATGTGTACGGCACCGTCGCCCAGATTTTGCGCCGCCCACATAGCAACACGCCCTGATGACTATGCCTGTTACACGACTGCGAAGCGCCGCCGCGGTCCAACATGACCTCACTGCGCCTACATCACTGCCGGTGAATGGGCAGGGTAGCGTCGCCTATGTCGAATACGATGCCGAGGCATTGGCGGCAGCTTTTCGCGCGTTGGCTGACCAGTGGTGGTATGAAACGGCAATACTATCTGTTATTCAACGGAAAATCATGCACCCCGCATATCAGCGCATTATCGGGCTTCGACCGGCGGTTGTCCCCTTGATCCTGACGGAACTCGCTGAAAGACCAAGCTACTGGTTTTGGGCACTTCATGCGATCACCGGGGAAGACATAGCAGCAAACAACACGAACCTAGCCGCAGTCTGCGAAGCGTGGCTCCACTGGGGACGTGCGTGCGGGTACTTGACATAAATAGGGACGCGGGATGAGCATCGAACAACGCAAGCGCGACCACATCCGCATCTGCCTGGACGAAGATGTGCAGGGCGCGGGGCTGACTGCCGGCTGGAGCGGCTATCGCTTCTTGCACCAAGCGTTGCCGGAACTGGACCTGGACGCGGTGGACTCCGGCCTGACGCTGTGGGGGCGACGGCTGGGCGCGCCCTTGCTGATCAGTTCAATGACCGGCGGCAGCGCGCAGTCGGCGGCGATCAACCGCCATCTGGCGACGGCGGCGCAGACGCTGGGGCTGGCAATCGGCGTGGGGTCACAGCGGGCGGGCCTGTTGCAACCGGAGCTGGCGGCGACGTATGCGGTGCGCGAATGGGCACCCGACGCACTGGTGTTTGCCAACCTGGGGGCGGTGCAACTGAACTATGGCTGGGGCGTGGACGAGTGCCGCCGGGCCGTGGCGATGATCGGGGCCGATGCGCTGATCTTGCACCTCAATGCGCTGCAAGAGGCGGTGCAGCCGGCCGGCGATACCCATTTTGGCGGGTTGACGCGCCAGATCGCGGCGGTCTGCCGGGCGTTGGCTGCGGATGGGGTGCCGGTGATCGTTAAAGAGGTTGGCTGGGGCATTGCGCCGGGCACGGCGGCGCGCCTGTGGAACGCCGGCGTGGCGGCGATTGATGTGGCCGGGGCGGGGGGCACCTCCTGGAGCCAAGTGGAGGCGCACCGGGCGACCACGCCGGGCGGACGGCGCGTGGCCGAAGCCTTCCGTGATTGGGGCATCCCCACCGCCGAGAGTCTGCGCTTGGTGGCTGCGGCGGGCGTGCCGGCGGGCCGCCATCTGTTCGCCAGCGGCGGTCTGCGGACGGGGGTGGACTTGGCGAAAGCTGTGGCGTTGGGCGCGACGCTGGGCGGGTTGGCGCGGCCCTTCCTCGAAGCCGCCGCCGTCTCTGCCGAAGCGGCAATAGAGACGGGGCGCGAATTGATCGCCGAATTGCGGATCGCCATGTTTTGCATCGGCGCGGCGGATCTGGCGGCGTTGCAGACCACGCCGTATCTGGTTGAGACGCGCTAGGTGGGCGGCGTGAAACGTAAAACGTAAAACGTGACGCTGCCGGTGGGGATTGTGCTGACTAATGATGGATCGGCTGATCGAGGGTGCGGCGGCGTTGGGGTTGGCGCTGGATACGGGGCAGGTGGCGCGCTTCCAGGCATATCAGGATCTGCTGCTCGACTGGAACACGCGCGTGAACCTGACCGCGATCACCGACCCGGCGGGCGTGCAGACGCGCCATTTTGTGGATTCGCTGGCGGTCGCGGCGGCGTTGCTCGCGTGGGACCGACCTCTCCCCCCAACCCCCTCCCCTACGAAGGGAGGGGGAGATGACCGACCTCACCCCCCAGCCCCCTCTCCTACGAAGGGAGGGGGAGATGACCGACCTCTCCCCCCAACCCCCTCCCCTACGAAGGGAGGGGGAGTACAGATACCTGCGATCTTCAGCGCTGAACAGAATCCGCTCGTAATTCAGAACTCCGCACTCCGCACTCCGAACTCGTCTCATTCCGCAATCCGCAATCCGCACTCCGCACTCCTGGACTTGGGCACCGGGGCGGGGCTGCCGGGGCTGCCGTTGGCGATCTTGTGGCCGGATCTGCCGTTGACGCTGGTGGATTCGATTGGCAAAAAGACGGCGTTCGTGCAGGCGGTGGTAGATGCGCTGGAGTTGCGGGCGGTGCGGGTGTTGACAGCGCGGGCCGAGACATTGGGCCTGGATCGGGGGCACCGGGCGGCCTATAGCGTGGCGACGGCGCGGGCGGTGGCGGCGTTGCCGGTCCTGGCCGAATATGGGCTGCCGCTCTGCCGGGTTGGGGGCATCTTGTGCGCGCCGAAGAAGGGCGACTTGGCAGCGGAGATCGCGGCGGCAACGCGGGCGGCGGCGCAACTAGGCGGCGGTCCCCTCCTGGTATTTCGCTATCGGTTGCCCGATGAGACCGAAGAGCGGCTGATTATTGGGATGCCAAAGGTCGCGCCGACCCCGCCGGGCTATCCGCGCCGGGTGGGGTTGGCGCGCAGCCGGCCGCTCGGTTAATTCTGCGTGCTGCGTGCTGAATGCTGAGTTCCTTTAAGCCGACTGGTGGCTATGGCTCGTGTTGCTGCCGGATCATGGCACAATTCTTGCCTCTACACTGCTCAACTGAGCAACCCTATGCTCACGCGGTCTCTCTGTGAGGCCAAGTCTACTGGGCGCATCCATCGCATATTGCAACAATTAGTTTCAGGAGGAATCTAAGTGACCCGATCCCTAAGCAAAATGGCCGGGGTGGCCCTGATCACGTTGTCGGCACTGCTGTTCAGCGTGGCCCTCAACAGTATCGCCACAGTCGCCGAGCCGATGGGCCAGACCAACGGCCAGACCCTGCGGATTCCTGCCGGCCAAACCGCGCAGTTGCGTGTACGCGGCCTGTGCATTGACTTCGGCAAGCCGTTCCCCGGCACCAGCGCCGCCCCGAACGCGCTGGCGCAAGACCAGATGCGCGCTTCGTTGAATTATGCCATCAAAAAGGGCTATTTCGATAGCGATGCGAATGCGCGCCAAGCGGAAGAAGCCATGTGGTATCTGTCGGACGGCACTTGGCATCGCCCTGACCATGTGATCGCGCAAGAGATTGTAGACGCCGGCAAGGTAGCGGCCAACAAGCCTATTGATCCGGCGGATGCCACATCGCTGCTGGATGCGTTGACTGCTAAGACGGTAACGGTCCAGGTGGCGCTGACGATCCCGGCGGGTACCGACCCGGCCAATGCGTTTTACGGCGACGGCGATCTGAGCGTGACTAACACCAGCGCCGCCGAGATCAACGTCTATATGCCGACCGGTACGATTTTCCCGCCGAACACGCCCAACGATCAGCGCCTGATCGGCTATGCCCTGGTCAGCCAGCAAGCGCCGACCCTGACCGCCGTCGCTGCCACCAGCACGGTCGCCGCCACCAGCACGGTCGCCGCGACCGCGACTGTGGAGGCGACCAGCACCGTTGCGGCGACCGAAACCCCGGCGGCCACGGCCACCACGGCCATGATGGTGGAGTCCACGGCCACCCCGGTCGCCATGACCGGCGGCGGCACCATGCCCAAGACCGGGGCCGGCGATACACAGTCCAGTTGGCTGTTGCTGCTGGGGGCCAGCGTGCTTTCGCTGCTCGCCGGGGTGACGCTGCTGCGCCGCGCACCCACCGCCTAGCGTACATTTGGCGTGGAGATGCGCCTAGCTCGCTAGAGGGTTTAATCTAGAGTCATTCAGATAATGATCTAGAGCGTAAGTTAAGAGGAGTTCGCACCCCCAGGTGCGAACGACGCGCCGCCCTCGGAGTTCGCACCTGGGGGTGCAAACTCCTCAGTTGGTGGGGCCACGCGCCTCTCCAGATCATTAGCTGAATTACTATAGCAGACTATAAGCCGCCGGTCGTAGCCCTAGTTGCTGCGACCGGCGGCTTTGTGTGCCATGTCAGCCTAGTACACAGTCACCTGTGGGGATAGTTCGGCGTGCTGCGTACTATCCACTCCTGGCTCCATAGTCAGTGACATGGCTCTCTAGCTTAGAGGGTCATTCGTCATTTGACGCGCTGCACGGCAACTCGGTATACTTACTACCAAATGCCTGCTAGTACGTTACATGAGTAGCGTCTGCCTCTTCCGCTGAATCTTGATGTGGATATTTAGGTCTAACGACAATGGGTGTGGTCTTAAAGGAGTCTAGTCATGCGTGTTACGCTGGTTCGATGGTCCCGCCGGGCGGGATGGGCGGCTGTGGTGGGGCTGTGTGGCCTAGTGGCGATGTTTGCGCCGTTAGTGCCGGCGGGTGCAGCCTCTAAAGCGCCCGATCTGGCGCGTGGCAGCCGCATCCCCGTGCAGGGCGGCAACTACTTCCTGTCGGGCGTAAACTACCCGCAGTACCAGTATTACGGCGGCGATATCGCCACGCTGGCGGCGCGTGACAGCGACGGCAACTGGTTCTACAGCAGTTCCTGGGATGCCGCTGCCATTGACCGCGATTTTGCCGTGATGCAGGCCAACGGCGTGCATACCCTGCGCTGGTGGCTGTTTGGCGACGGACGCGGCGCGCCGGAGTTTGACGCGACGCACAAAGTGACCGGCTTCGACACGGATTTCTTCCCGCACCTGGACGCGGCGATGGGCATTGCTCGCGCGCATAATATCCAGATCATCTGGTCACTGTGGGACTTCCTGGCTCTGGAGCAGGCGAATTGGTTGTGCGGCGGCGCACCGTTCCAAGCCGCGCAGAGCCGCGCCGCCGCTTTGCCGCCGGATGCTGCCGCCGCGATTCTGCGCCACCTGGATATGGCGCGCTTGGCTCCGGCCCAGAGCCTGCCCAATAGGGCCGACAAACCCACGTCTGGGCAGCAGTGCCTCGTCTATGCCGGCGGGCACAGCAATATCATCACCGATACTGTGACCGGCGGCGCGCAAGACACGTTTTTCAACAACGCGCTGCGTCCCCTATTGCAACGCTATGCCGGCGACCCCAACATTATCGGCTGGGAGATCATGAACGAGCCGGAGTGGACGCTCAACCGCACGCCCGAAACCGGCATGGCCTATCCGCAGGTGCAGAACCCGGTGGACAAGGGGCAGATGCAGGCGTTTTTCCGCCGCTTTACTGCGGCGGTGCATCAGTATGCGCCCGGCCAGTTGGCGACGGTGGGCATGGCTTCGCTCAAGTTCCAGGGCACGGCCCCCAACATCCCGGCGGGCTTGTGGCAGGGCGAGGGCTTCGACTACTATAACGCCCACTATTACGGCTGGATGGACAGCCCCTACAACAACGGCAACCCGGTCACGCTGCCCTATAGCGCCACGGTGAACCAACTGGACGCGCCCACGGTGATCGGCGAGTTCCCGGCGCACGGCGGCAGCGCGCCCATTTATCTGCCCAGTGTGCGGCAGGTGGGCAGTGAACGCAGCAATCTGAACCTGCGCTATATCTGCACCGTCTACGAGCCGAATGACACTACGCGCTGCACACGGCCCTACACCGCCACGCTCGAATACTACAACCCCGGTGGCGTGGTGACGGCCACGCAAACGATCACCGTGCCGGCCTATGGCGGGTGGAGTGGGGTGCCCAGCGTGCCCGCTGGGTTCAGTGGCTCCGCGCGGCTGATCTCTAACGGGCCACTGGCGGCGGTGATCACGCAAACCGGCATCCTGACTGCCGGCGAGCAGATCGCGTTCGCGGGGGCCGATCAGGCGGCCACGCACCTCTGGCTGCCGCGCGTGGCCTACACCGGCACGCTCCGCACGCGCATCGCGCTACAAAACACCGCGATCAACACGACAACGGTGACGCTTAATTACTATGGCGCGACCGGTGTGTTGTCCAGCACCGATACCCTGACCCTGGCCGCACACGGCTCGGCGCTGATCGATCCGTTGGTGGGCGGGGACGCTGTGGCCGGCCCGCCGCCGGGGTTTAGCGGTAGCGCGATCATCCAGTCCGACACGCCACTGGTCGCGGTGGCCGAGTTGCTGGACCCACTGGCCGGTAGCGATGCCTATAACGCCGAACCCGAATCCTACGGCAACGAGGTGGATCTGCCCTCGATCCGCAACTGGGGCGGCAACGGCGACCCGGCGATCTATCTGCAAAACCCCTGCTGCGACGTGGTGACGGATACGATCCGCTACTATAATCCCGCCGGCACGACCGTCGCCACGCAAACGGTCAGCTTGCCGCTCTACGGGTCGGCGGTGGTGCAGCCGCAAGATGTGCTGACCGGCGGCTTCGAGGGCACGGCTAGTGTCAGTTCGACGGGGGTGCCGGCGGCGGTGGTCCGCAGCCTGAGCAACAGCAGCAGCGTGGTCTATGCGGGCAGCGCGCTGACGGACCAACGGTTCCACTTCCCGTTAGTGCAGCGCCTGAACAGCGACGGCAGTGGCTCCGTGACCTCGCTGGCCGCGCAAAATGTCAATGCCACGCAGCCGATTACGCTGTGGGTGACGATCAACAGTCTCAGCGGCACACCGGTGTATACGAACACCAGCATCGTGGTGCCGCCGCATGGGGTGTGGGTCGGGTCGCTGGGCACGATGGCGGGCGTGCCGCCGGGCTTCCGAGGCACCGCCGAGATCCTGTGGCCGTACGTTAACGGGTGGAGCGAAGGCTTCCCGCTGCTGGCGGTGGCGCGCGATTTGGACGGCGCACACACCGTCGGCTCCAATTATCGCGGCATCCCGTCGCACACCTTCTCCTGGGCCGTCACGGCGTATCAGCCCCGGCAACTGCTAGATGGGATTTATGCCGGCGGCTGGGCGGGCGCGCTGGCCTGGAGCTACTATGACAACGGCACCGGCTCCTGGGCGGATTACGGTGCGGCTTCTGCCGCGTTCGATCTGGCCCATCCCGGCGAACTGGGGCCGCCCATTGGCACAGTTACCGCGACCAGTACGGTCACAGCGACCGGCACCGCCCCCCCGTTGACCACCCAGACCCCCGGCAGCCCCACCGCCACAGCGACCGGCACCGCCCCCTCGTTGACCACCCAGACCCCCGGCAGCCCCACCGCCACAACGACCGCATTGCCGCCCAGCGCGACCCCCTGCGTGGTCCGCTTCAGCGATGTGACCGATCCGACGGCCTACTACTACACGCCGGTCTACGATCTGGCCTGCCACGGCGTGATCAGTGGCTACAGCGACGGCACGTTCAAGCCGTTCAACACTACCACGCGCGGTCAGATGACCAAGATCGTGACATTGGCCTTCAACATCCCGCTGGTGGCCCCGCCGCCGCTCGCCGGTCGCACGTTCAGCGATGTGCTGCCCGACAACGTGTTCTATCAGCTCATCGAAACAGCGGCAACCCAGCACATCGTCAGTGGCTATAGCTGCGGCACCCACCCCGACGAGCCCTGCGATGCCGTTAGCCGACCCTACTTCCGCCCGGCGGCGCAGGTCACGCGCGGCCAGCTTGCCAAGATCGTGGTCGGCGCGGCGGGCTGGCCCTTGCTCACGCCCGCGCTGGGCACCTTTGCCGATGTCGCGCCGGGCAGCACGTTCTATGCGGTTATTGAAACCGTCGCGGGACGCGGCGTGGTCGGCGGCTACACCTGTGGCAGCCAGGCCACCGAGCCGTGCGACGCAACCAGTCACCCGTACTATCGCCCCGCCGACAACGCCAAGCGCGGTCAGATCGCCAAGATCGTCTTTGGGGCCATCACCAACGGCCCCTGAGCGGGCTGCGCCAGTGGCAAGGGGGACCATAAGGGTATCAGTTAGAGGTCATCTGATACCCTTATGGGCCTGTTTGGGGAAGGGGGCAGCCTATGGATGCGGATCAGGCGGATGCACTGGCCGCCGCACCGCAGTTGGTGCCCCAGCGCCGGGAGATGGTGGACTTCTACGGCGACCCGATCCCGGTGGCCCAACCGGAAAATGGTGAGCTGTAGTGTTTAGTCTTACCCTTCGCTCATTTCTAGCCAAGTTCGGGGAAATCAGGTAAGCTAGCCGTATGCTTGAAACACTCACTATCACCACCGAACGGGTGGACGACATCCCGCTCCTGCTGGCCCAACTGCGGCGTA
>JALYUO010000898.1 GCA_030853735.1 Chloroflexota bacterium | reverse complement strand
ATGCGCGGCGTAAGTTACGAGTGCAGCCGCTGGTCGCAATCCGGCACCGCTTATTTAGGACAATGTACGAATCATTAGGTTCCTGGCTCTGGCGAGCCTAACTCCACGCTATTCTGTGGTGCTACCGCGTTTGGCGGACCTAATTTAATTCGGCGCGGCACATTTGTCAGCACTATACACACGCTCGGTTGGCCGGCGTTCCCTCGCCCCATTTTGGCGTAGGTATTGTTTATTGAGAACTATTCAGTGAGCCTGTCAGCCTGAGCGAGCTGACCAGGACCCTTTGTGCGGCCGGCAGGTGCTGTAGCAGCGCACGGCGTGCGCGGAACGGGCCGACTACGCAGGGGAAAACGCGGCAAATAGCCCTGGTCAGCCCACTCAGGCTGACAGGTTGCCGATTTACGCAATGGCGCGAAAGTCGCCCTGTGGGAGCAAAACAGGCGGCAACCTGGGGTCTGGTTGAGCACGACGGCAGCGTTCCTTGGCGGCTCAATTTAGCGCACAGGGCGACTTTCGCGCCATTGCCGATTTACGGGGTGCTATAGTAATTCAGCTAATGATCTGGAGCGGTGGTTAGCCCCACCAACTGAGGAGTTCGCACCTGGGGGTGCGAACTCCGAGGGCAGCGCGTCGTTCGCACCTGGGGGTGCGAACTCCTCTCTTTCTTAATCTCTAGATCATTAGCTGAATTACTATAATAAGTGCATGGGGTGCCCTATGCGTGGTACTTCGCCAACCCCCCGCGCACGCCGTGCGCTGCTACAATACTCACCCAATCGCGTAACAGCTCAGGATGGGTTGTTATGGTAGCTCGCGCCAATCCTTCGTTATCCCTCGTGGCCCTGCGCGGCGCAGAACCGCCTTATGACGAGCCACCGAGGATCGTCTCCGCTGCGGCCAGAATACGATCCAGGTGCGCTTGGCTCTGAAAGCTCTCGGCGTAGACCTTGTTGATGTTTTCGGTGCCCGATGGCCGGGCGGCAAACCAACCCTGATCGGTCGTCACCTTCAGCCCGCCAATGGGCGCGCCGTTGCCGGGCGCTTGGGTCAGCTTGGCGCGGATGGGGTCGCCGGCCAGTTGGGTGGCGGGCACATCGGCGGGGTTCAGCTTGCCTAGGCGCGCTTTCTGTTCCGGCGTGGCCGGGCTGTCGCGGCGCGTGTAGTAGGACGTGCCCAGCCGCGCGGTCAGGTCGGCATAATGCTGCCCCGGATCACGCCCGGTGCGGGCCAGGATCTCTGCCGCCAGCAGGCCCATGATCAGCCCATCCTTGTCGGTGGTCCATACCGTGCCGTCGCGCCGTAGGAACGATGCGCCTGCGCTTTCTTCGCCGCCGAAGCCCAGCGCGCCGCTCAACAGCCCCTCCACGAACCACTTGAAGCCCACCGGCACTTCGTAGAGGCCGCGCCCGATGTCGGCGGCTACACGGTCAATCAGGCTGCTGCTGACCACCGTCTTGCCCACCTGCGCCGTCGCCGGCCACTGCGGACGATTCTGGAACAGATACCAGACCGCGACCGCCAGATAGTGATTGGGGTTGAGCAGGCCCGCGCTGCGCGTGACGATCCCATGCCGGTCGGCATCGGGGTCGGTGCCGAAAGCGATGTCATAACGGTCTTTCAGTTCCACCAGCCCGCTCATCACATACGACGACGAAGGATCCATGCGAATCTTGCCGTCATGGTCCACCGGCACAAAGCGAAACGTCGGGTCCAGGGCGGGATTGACCACCGTGAGTTGCAGGCCGTAACGGGCGGCCACTGCGCCCCAATAGCCCACGCTCGCGCCGCCCAACGGGTCCACGCCGATGGTGATGCCCGCGTCGCGGATCGCGTCCATATCGAGGATCGCGCCGAGGTCGTTCACATAGGGCGTGATGTAGTCGTAGGGATGTGTGGTCGGCGCAGCCAGCGCGGCAGCCGGGTCGAGGCGGCGCACCTGCCCGATACCCGCCGCCAGCAGCGCGTTGGCGCGGTTCTGCACCCAGCCGGTCACGTCCGGGTCGGCAGGGCCACCACTGGGCGGATTATACTTGAAGCCGCCGTCGCGCGGTGGGTTGTGTGACGGCGTGATCAGGATGCCGTCGGCCTGCTCGCTGTGACCCGCCCGATTGTAGGTCAGGATGGCGTGCGACACCACCGGCGTGGGCGTGAGACCATCGTCGGCGGCCGGCAGCACGGTGACACCGTTCGCCGCCAGCACGCCCAGCGCGGTCTGTTCCGCCGGAGCGGAAAGCGCGTGCGAGTCTTTGCCCAGATAGAGCGGCCCACGAATACCTGCCCCAGCGCGATACTCGACAATCGCCTGGGTGATCGCCAGGATATGGTCTTCGTTAAAGGTGCCGTCCGCCGCTGAGCCGCGATGGCCGGAGGTGCCGAACGCCACGCGCTGCGCCGGGTTGGCCGGGTCGGGATGGATGGTGTAATACTGATCCAGCAACTGGGGCACATCAATCAACAGATCCGCCGGGGCTGGTTGCCCGGCCAGGGGACTATGCGCTGCATCCATGCTTCCTGCCTCCTCCACCTAGCGAGTCCTGTCCGCCTATCGGCCCAGTATACCGCAGAATATGGGCCGCCACAATCCGGCTGCCATCCTTGCACAGCCCGGCACAGCATGGTAGGATATGGGCGGAGGGCAGAACAGATGCGGATGGTGCTGATTATAGGGACGCTGGTGTTAGTCGAGCTGCTGACGGCGTGTGACAGTGGCACACCTGCGCCGACGGTGCCACCAGATGTGGCGGCGATCCAAACACGCACAGCAGCGTTGCAGGCGCTGAACGACGCGCAGGCCACCTTTGCCGCCGGCGGCGCGCAGGCTCCCCAGCCGGGGCGGACGGCGTTGGGCGCAATGACCCTAACCGGACCGGGCACGGCGACCGCGATAGCGCAGGCCATTGCCGCCGTCCAGACGCAATTGGCGATCAATGTCGCCCAACCGACCGCGCTGCCGCCCTCCACCGGCAGCCCCACCCCCTAGCCCCCGTCAGATCGCCGCAGCCCGGTCAAGTGCGTCGCCACGGGCGATGGAAACGTTTGCGCCAGAGCGGAGGGCCGACCGTGTTGCTGAGGGCCACCCCCGCCGCCAGCGCGCCGCCCAAGAACACCGCCTGGACCAGCACCAGCAGGCCGACCACGTTTTGCGTCTTTGCCAAATCCAACATCCCGTTGAAGATGGTCAGGCCCGGCAGCAACGGCAACATCCCCGGCAACACGTAGAGCGTGACCGGGGCGCGCTGCCAACGCGCAAAGCCCCAACTCAGCACCCCCACCAGGAACGCCGCCAGGAAGGTCGCCGTCAGCGCGCTCGGCTCCACCCGCACGATCAGCAGGTTTGCCAACCAGCCGACCGCGCCGGCCACGCCCGCTGTGAGGATGGCGAAGCGCGGCACATGGTTCGATACAGCATAGGTCGCGGCGGCGACAAAGGCCGCGCCCACCTGGATGGGGATCTGCCAGACCGTGGCCGGCACGCCACCGGCCGGAATCGCGAGGCCGAGGTGAACCGCCTGGGTCAGCACCAGGCCCACGCCGCTCGCCAGTGCCGCGCCTTTGAGCAGCGTTTCCAGACCGCGCGCGCCGCTACTCAGCAGGTCGCCCGCGATGCCGTCTTGCACGGCCAACAGCAACGCCGCGCCCGGCACCAACTTCATGATGCCGCCCGCGATCACCAGATCGGCATGGATGGGCAGCCCGGCGGCTACCAAGCCCAACGCTACGCTGCTCGCCAGCACCGCGCCGCTAAAGTCGCCAAACAGCGCCGGTACGCGACTGCGCGCCAACCCCGCGCCCACTAACAGCACCAGCACCGTGCTGGCGAAAGCCGGGATCACATCCAGTACATCGCCACCCAACAGTACAGCCAAGCCCGCCGCCGAAGTCGCGCCCGCCGCCAGCCACAACGGGAACGGGTAGGGGTCGGGCGCGGCGGCGATGCGGTCTAACTCAGCCTGGGCCGCCGCCAGCGTCAACCGGCCTTCGCGCACGCGCCGTGACAGGTCGTTGACCGCCGAAATGCGCCCATAATGCACGCTCCGGCTATGCACGCGATGCACCCGCGTCACCGGGGCGGGTAGGCGCGGATCGTCCAGCGAGATATACACGCCGGTCGGCGTAACCAGGCAATCGCTGAGGGCGAAGCCGAACGCGCGCACCAGGCTGTCTACCGTCGCCTCGACGCGCGCGGTTTCGGCTCCGCTCCGCAGCAATAGGTCGCCCGCCTGCACCGCCAGCGCCAGCACGGCCTTCGGTTGGGCGCGCGCCTGTTGCTGCTGCAAACGGCGCAATCCGGGCGCGCGGGTTCGTGGCTCCATGAAGACGATTCACTTTCTGGGCGGCAGGGCACACGGCTGCCGCTCCTCTATCACCGGGCGGTCCTGGCGGCTAACGCCGGCGGGCTAACGCTCCTATCATAACACCTACCTGCACAGAAGCCACGCGCCCTATAGATTGCGCGTGCTTCCCGGTTGCAAACGCCGCCGTGATACGGTATAGTACGCCCATCTTATGAGACCTACGTAACGCAACGAGTGACCCAGGAGGACGGCAACCCCATGATCAAACGTGCCCCGATAGCTGAGGTTTTAGCCCGCGAAGTGCTCGACTCGCGCGGCAATCCCACCGTGGAAGTCGAAATCCATTTGGCCGATGGGTCGCGGGGGCGGGCGGCGGTGCCGTCGGGCGCATCCACCGGCGCGCACGAAGCGGTGGAATTGCGCGACAGTGACCAGGCGCGCTACGGCGGCAAGGGCGTGCGCGATGCCGTGTCGAATGTAGTCCACGCCATCCGTCCCGTGATCTTGGGCTTCGACGCGCTAGACCAGACGGGCCTCGATGCGCTGCTGCTGAAGGTAGACGACACGCCGAACAAGGCCCAGTTGGGCGCGAACGCCATCCTGGGTGTGTCGCTGGCGGCGGCCCACGCGGCGGCGGCGACGGTCGGCCTGCCGCTCTACCGCTACCTGGGCGGCACGGGCGCGCGCGTCTTGCCGGTGCCGATGATGAACATCCTCAACGGCGGCAAGCACGCCGCCGATTCGACCGACTTCCAGGAGTTCATGGTCATGCCGGTGGGCGCGCCGAGCTTTGCCGAAGGCTTGCGCTGGGGCGCGGAAGTGTATCATGCGCTCAAAGGCGTGTTGGCCGGGCGCGGCTACAGCACCAATGTCGGTGACGAAGGCGGCTATGCGCCATCGCTGAAATCGAACGTCGAAGCGGTCGAAGTGATCCTGACAGCTATCGAAAAGGCGGGCTACAAGGCCGGCAGCGATGTGATGATCGCGCTTGACCCGGCCATGACCGAGCTGTACACGGACGGCCAATATCATTTGCCGAAAGAGGGCCGCAGCTTCAGCAGCGCCGAGATGATTGACTTCTGGGCCGATTGGCTGGCCCGCTACCCCATCATTTCGCTGGAAGACGGCTTGGCCGAGGACGATTGGGCGGGTTGGCAACAGCTTACCGCACGGCTGGGCGAGCAGGTGCAGTTGGTCGGCGACGACCTCCTGGTGACCAACCCGGTCCGCGTGCGCCGGGCGATTAGCGAGCGAGCGGCCAACAGCCTGCTGACCAAAGTGAACCAGATCGGCAGCCTGACGGAGGCGGTCGAGGCGGTGCAAACCGCCCAACGCGCCGGCTGGACGGCGGTCCTCTCCCACCGCTCCGGCGAAACCGAAGACACAACCATTGCCGATCTCGCCGTGGCGCTGAACTGCGGCCAGATCAAGACCGGCGCGCCGGCCCGTGGCGAACGCACCGCCAAATACAATCAGTTGCTCCGCATCGAAGGCGACCTGGGCACCAACGCCGTCTATCCCGGCTGGGCGGCGTTCCCGCAGTTGCGCCGCAGTTAGGGAGACGCTGTAGCTGCCCAACGCAGACCATTGTGTTGACACCAACGAAATGGTCCGCATCAGGATCGGCGTAGTCTTGTTAGCGGATAATGAGGAGAATGCGATGAGCGATGCAAGTCCAACCGATAGCCCTGCGCCGCTACTGCCGGAAACGCCGGTAGCCTCGCCGTTTGCCCAGCTGGGCCGCCAATTGCCCAACGGCAGCGAATACTGGCTGGCCCGTGAATTGGCCCGGTTGCTGGGCTACACCGACTACCGCAACTTCGGCAAGGTCGTAGACAAGGCGCGTATTGCCTGCGCCAACAGCGGCCACGCGCCCGCCGACCATTTCGTTGATGTCAACGAAATGGTCACTATCGGATCGGGCGCGCAGCGCAAAGTGGCCGATGTGCAGCTTTCGCGCTACGCCTGTTATCTGGTGGTGCAGAATGCCGACCCGGAAAAAGAGACGGTGGCGCTGGGGCAGACCTATTTTGCCGTGCAAACGCAGCTCCAGGAGCAGGCCGATGCCCTAGCCGGTCTGAGCGAAGCGCAGCGCCGCCTTTACTTCCGCCACCAACTGACCGACCACAACCGCCAGCTTGCGGCGACGGCGCGCGAAGCCGGCGTGATCGAGCCGCACGATTTTGCTATCTTTATGGATCACGGCTATATGGGCCTCTATGCCGGCGAGCGCACCGAGGATATTCACAGCCGCAAAGGACTGCAACCCAACCAACGCATCCTGGACCACATGGGCAGCGAGGAACTGGCCGCCAATCTGTTTCGCTCCACTCAAGCCGAAGCCCAGATCCGGCGCGAAGGCATCCAGGGCAAAGAACCGGCCAACCAAGCGCACGAGGAGATGGGCCGCCGGGTGCGGCAGTTTATTGCCGATGTGGGCGGCACGATGCCGGAGAACCTGCCTGCGCCCGCCGAGAGCATCCAGCAACTGGAGCAGGCCGAACGGGCGCGGCTTAAGCGCGGGCCGCAACTTTCGCTGTTCGACCTGGACACGCCGAACCCCCAAGATTGAGCGTGAGGCGTGCTGGTGCGTGATCTAAACGGCCAACAACTGGGCAAATATGTGCTCGACCACCCGATTGGGCGCGGTGGCATGGCGACGGTCTATCGCGGGCACGATGCGGCACTCAACCGCCCGGTGGCGATCAAAGTGCTGGACCCGGCGACGACCGCCGACCCCGGCGCAGTTGAACGCTTCCGGCGCGAGGCGATCCTGGCCGCTAATCTCGAACATCCCCATATCGTGCCGGTCTACGATGTGCAAGAAGCAGACGGCCTCTGGTATATCGCTATGCGCTACGTGCCCGGCGAGAGCCTGCGCGAGATTGTGAACCGGGAGGGAGCGTTGCCGCTAGACCGTAGCGGGCACATCTTACGCCCAGTGGCCGACGCGCTGGATTATGCCCACAGCCACGGCGTGGTCCACCGCGACATCAAGCCGGGCAACATCTTGGTCGAACCCAGCGGCAACGTGGTGCTGACCGACTTCGGCATCGCCCGCAGCGGGGCCGACGCACACCTCACCCGCGCTGGGCAGGTGATGGGCACAGCCGACTACCTCGCGCCCGAACAGATCCGCGGCGAGGAGGCGACGGGGGCCAGCGACCTCTACAGTCTGGGTGTGGTGCTATACGAGATGCTGACCGGCACGCTACCGTTCGCGGGCGACCACCCGGCGGAAACGCTCTACAAGCAGGTCAACGAGCCGCCGCCGCCCTTGCGGAGCCGCAACCCGGCGCTGCCGGCGGCCCTGCAACCGGTCATGGACCGCGCGCTGCACAAAACGCCGGCCCTGCGCTATCCGAGTGGGGCGGACTTGGTGCGCGCTTTCACGGCAGCGGTCGGCGCGGCTCCAGCGGCCCGCGTCCAACTTACGCCCGTGCGGGCCGCCGACCTCTCCCCCCAACCCCCTCCCCTGAAGGGGGAGGGGGAGATGCGACCTGGTTCCCCGCTGCGAGCCGGCGCAGGGGTGGGGGTGCGGTCGGCGGCCGTGGGGCGGACACGGGCGCTGCTGGTGGGGGGAGCCGTGCTGGCGTTGCTGGTGCTGGGTGGGGCGCTGTTTGCCTTGCGCGGGCGCGGCCAAGTGAGTGGTGGGCTAGGGACTGCGCCGGCGTTTGCCGCCCCCGCGCCGGTGGCCTGGACGGGTCCGCTGCGGCAGGACAACGGCAGCGATGTCCACGCCAACCGCGCCACTCATGCCCCGACCGTGGACGGCAAGCTGGCGGATTGGACTGGGGCCAACACCTGGTTCGCCGCTAACGCCCTGGCCGACGCAAAAGTGAGCCGCCCCAGCGACCCCAGCGACCTGAGCGCAGGCTTCGTCTTCGGCTATGATGCCGCCAATTTCTACCTGGGCGCGACGATCACCGATAATATTCATGTGCAAAACAGCCTGACCCGTGGCCTGGCACTCTGGCAAGGCGACGACATCGAACTCTGGTTCGACACCGATCTGGCCGGCGACTTCACGCTGGACCCCGGCAACGGCGACGATGTGCAATTGGGCCTCTCGCCCGGCGACTTCGCCAAGCTGGACCCGGAAGCTGTGCAGTTCCGCCCACAGCCGCTGCCCGGTACGCCGCCCGGTGTGCGTGTGGCAGCCCTGCCGCGCCTCGGCAACGGCGGCTATACACTCGAAGCGGCCATCCCGTGGGCGGCGCTGCACCTGAGCCACGCGCCCACGCCCGGCAGCGCCATGGGCTTCTGTGCCGGGGCCGGCGACAACGATGCCGTGGGCACCGCCCAGCAACAGCACATGGTCAGCACCTGCCGCCGCCTGCAATGGAACGTCCCCACCACCTTCGGCAACTTGTTCTGGTAAGAAGGCACCCTCATGCGCGATGCTGCCCCTGCGCCTGTACCCCCACCCACCACACAACCCTGCCCCCAATGTGGCGCGACTCTGCCGGTCAATCCTGAGTATGTGACATGGTGTGATCAGTGTGATTGGAACTTACAACCCAGCAAGTCTGAGCCGCCGCCGACCTTGTTTGAACGCCAGTATACCGCACTGGGGCGGCGGTTCAGCAAGGGGTTGTTCGACTCGCTGGTGCAACGTGGGCCTTATCGCCCGCGTTGGGATGCGCCTGTAGTCTTAGCATATACGCTGGCGCTGGCAGTCCACGGCCTCACCCTCTACCTACTTTATGCCAGCCTTTCGTTGGTGGCACAAGGGACAGGGCATCCCTTTTTGGTCTTGGCAGGTTTGTTTGGTCTCATGGTCGTCTGGGTGTTGCGTCCGCGCATCCCGCAGTTCTCCGCGTTCTCCGACATCGTGACTCGTGCCGACTTCCCCACCCTGTTTCGTATCATAGATGACATTACCGCCATCCTACACGGTGGGCCGGTTGATACAGTGCTGATCGATGAGGAGTTGAACGCCGGGTTCGGGCGCTATGGCTGGCAATGGAAGCGGCAGTTGGTCCTAGGTTTGCCGTTACTAACGATCTTAGAGCCGCAAGAACGGATCGCAATATTAAGTCACGAACTGGCGCACGGCGTGAACGGCGATCCAGCGCGGGGTTTTGTGATGGGGACAACGCTCTCAACGCTGGTAGAGTGGCACAACTTTTTACATCCCGGTAATGTACTCGGGGGTGGGGATATCTATAGCTTGGCGGCTGTACCCATAAACCTGATCTTGTTAGCCCTCGCGCTAACCACCCGCCTGCTTATCTACGGCCTGCTGCATCTCTTCTGGCGCAGTAGCCAGCGTGCGGAGTATCTGGCTGATGCGCTTGCCGCACAGGTGGCCGGCACGGAAGCCACCTGCGCTGCGCTGGACAAACTCCACTACGCGCCCGCTTTCACCTTTACCCTGCGGCGGAGGTCGTTAGGCGTAGGCGAGTTCAACGTGTTTACTGCGCTACGCAAACAATTGAGCACTGTACCAGAGCGTGAACTAGCCCGCATTCGCCGCATCGAAGAGATCGAGGGATCGCGCATAGATGTGACTCACCCGCCGACGACTTACCGGATGGCACTTATGCGCGCCCATCCGGTGGCTGTGCCGCAATATATCCTGTCCGCGAGTGATGCCGCCCAGTTGGATACGGAGTTAGCGGCTGTGGAACAGCGTGTACAAGATCAACTGTTTGACCGTCTCCACCGCTAACTCGGATCGACCTCGCCGGCTGCGGCTTGCGCGACTGCACGGCGGTGATGCTCCACCTTCATGCAGTGGTCCATCACGACGGTCAGCCCGGCTTCCTGGGCGCGGGCGGCGGCGGCCTCGTTGCGGATGCCCAGTTGCAGCCAGACCAGTGGCGCGCCGGCGGCAATAGCATCTTCCACCACGGCGGGCACCGCGTCGGCGCGGCGAAACACATCCACCACGTCTACCCGCTCCGGGATGGCTTGCACCGACGGATACGCCTGCTCGCCCAGCACTGCGGTTTCCTGTGGGTTCACCGGGATGATGCGATAGCCGTGTTCTTGCAGGTACTGAGCAATGGCGTAGCTGGGCGTAGTCGGGTTGCTCGACAGGCCGACGACGGCCACGGTCTTAGCCGCCAATCCCTGCGTGATCGCTGCGGGGCTGTTGATCGGCGGCGGCGTGGGGTTGGTCATGGGCGGGTCCTTTCAGGCGCTTGGTGATAGGTTAGGATTTGCGTAACAACGCATGAATCGGGGTGTGCGGGCACAGGGGCTGCGACGAGTCTATGCCGTAGCCCGCGCAGGCGGGCTTTGTAGCGGTAGCGGCGAGTTCCAGTCGCCCGTCGCCCGGCCCTAAATCAGTGCCAACTCGCGCCCGACGCGCTCGAAGGCGGCCAGGGCGGTGTCCAGGTTGGCGCGGGTGTGGGCGGCGGTGACGATGGTGCGGACACGCGACTTGGCTTCGGGCACGGTCGGGTAGCCGATGCCCTGCGCGAATACCCCTTCCGCGAACAGGCGGTCACTCAGGCGGTGCGCTTTTTCGGCGCTACCCGCGATTACCGGCGTAATCGGCGTTTCACTGTGGCCGCAATCGAAGCCCAGCGCGACCAAGCGCCCCTTGAAGTAGCGCGTGTTCTCCCATAGCTGCTCAATCAATTCCGGTTGTTGTTCGAGCAAGTCAATGGCTCCGATGCAGGTGGCGATCACGCTGGGCGGGTGGGTGTTGCTGAACAGGATGGGGCGCGCGCGGTGCAGCAAGAAGTCGCGCAACGGCTGCACGCCGGCCACATAGCCGCCGACCGCGCCCAGCGCCTTCGAGAAGGTGCCGATCTGGATGTCCACGCGGCCTTGCAAGCCAAAGTGATGCACCGTGCCGCGCCCGTTCGCGCCCAGCACCCCGCTGGCGTGGGCATCGTCCACATACGTCGCCGCACCGTAGCGTTCGGCCAGGGCTACGATCTCCGGCAGCTTGGCGATGTCGCCGTCCATGCTGAACACGCCGTCGGTGATTATCAGCTTCGTGCGTGCGCCGGCGGCGGCTTTGAGTTGGGTTTCCAGATGGTCCATATCACTGTGGTGATAGATGAAGCGGCCCGCTTTCGACAGCCGGATGCCGTCAATGATCGAAGCATGGTTTAGCTCGTCGCTGATGATCGCGTCGCCCTCTTCCATCAGCGCGCCGATGGTGCCGCTGTTGGCGGTGAAGCCCGACTGGAAGGTGAGCGCCGCCTCGGTGTGCTTGAACGCCGCCAACCGCCGCTCCAACTCTTCGTGCAAGTCCATCGTGCCGATGATCGTCCGCACCGCACCCGTGCCCACGCCGTACTGCGCGATGGCCTCGGTCGCTTTCTGCTTCAGATAGGGGTGGGTGTCCAGACCCAGATAATTGTTCGACGAAAGGTTGATCACCTCTTGGCCGTCAATCACACAGACCGCTTTCTGCTCGCCCGACACCACGCGCAGCTTGCGGAACAGGTGCTTTTCTTTCAGCGCATCAATTTCGCCCGTCAAGCGGGTCCGCAATGTATCTTGCATCTTTTATCCTCCTTACCGGCGCTAATTGCGTATTGCGTACCGCGTATTACTTATTGGCTCTCACGTTTCACTTTCCCGTCGTCAAACATACGCAATACGCAGTACGCAATACGTCAAGGGAACAGCACCACTTTGGCCGCCTCGCCCCGGTTCATCAGGGCAAACGCCTGATCGAACTCGGCCAAGTCTAGGCGGTGCGTGATCACACGGGTCGGATCGACCGCGCCGGAGAGGATCAGCCCCTGCGTGCGATACCAAGTGTCCCAGATGCGCCGTCCCGAAATGCCGTGGACGTGTGCGCCCTTGAAGATGATGGCGTTGTTCAGGTCAAGTTCGACCGGGCGGGCGGGCAAGCCCAGCAGGGCGGCTTCGCCGCCGAAGCGCAGCAGCTCAAAGCCCTGCGCGATGGCCCGCGCGTTGCCCGACATTTCGAGCATCACATCCACCCCTTCGCCGCCCGTCGCGGCGCGCACCGCCACCACCGGATCGGTCTCGCGCGAGTTGATCGCCTGGGTCGCGCCCAGCTCCTCCGCCAGATGCAGCCGCATGGGGTTGATGTCCACCGCATAGATCGCTGCCGCGCCCGCCGCTTTAGCAATCGCCACCGCCCACAGGCCAATCGGCCCACACCCGATCACTGCCACGCGCTTGGTTGGGATGTCGCAGGAAAAGACGGTATGGACCGCGTTACCGAACGGCTCCTGGATCGAGGCGACCTCCACCGCCATGCCGGGCGGGTTCTTCCAAGCCACTTTAGCCGGCACGCTCACATACTCGGCATACACGCCGGGCCGGTCCACGCCCAGGATCTGTAGATTAGCGCACACATGAGCCTGGCCGGTGCGACATTGCAGGCAGTGGCCGCACATGATGTGGCTCTCCAGCGACACAAAATCGCCGACGGCGATGCCCGTGGCGGTGCGGCCCACTGCCACCACGTCGCCGCAACATTCATGGCCGAAGACCATCGGCGTAGCGGCAAAGCGCGATTGCGCCCACGGATCCCAGTTGTAGATATGCAGATCGGTGCCGCACATACTGGCGGCGCGCACGCGCACCAGAATATCGTCCGGGCCGACCACCGGGATCGGCACCTGGGTCAAGATCGCACCGGCGGCGGCTTCCGCCTTGACGACGGCGCGCATCAGTTCGGGCATACGGGCTGACCTCCATTGTCAGACGCGGGCACCCGTCGGCAGTGACGCGCACCCACCATATAAAAACCCGCCCGGCACGCCGGCTGCGGCGGATGCGGGCGGGCCGAGCAAGCCGGGTCCATCCAGGCGCAGTATAGCACCGACCGAAAGGGGGTGTCAAGGCCGAAGGGGAAGTGTCCACCGACCTCCCCCCCCAACTCCCGCTCCTGAAGGGAGAGGGGGAGTCTACGCAGCGATTGCTCATCATAGGGATCGAAGTAGCGTCCGTCTGACTCCCCCTCTCCCTTCAGGAGCGGGAGTTAGGGGGGAGGTCGGCGGGCGCGCAAAACGATGCAGCGCACCCCTCCGTTCTTAGGCCGACGGCGCGACCGCACGTATGGTATAATAGATCACACCTATAGCCACTACCCACAAGGCAGAATCAGCGCACAGGAATGCAGCAACCGGGAACTTTCCGGCAGCGCCACTGGTTGTGATCAAAGAACTACGAGCGGCCAGGGGACGGTCCTGAGCCGACAGTGTTAGCAGGGTCGCGCCGGGCGGCGTACTGGGTAAGAGAGGAATCGCGCATGGATAACATAGATAGGCCGCTGACCACGGCGACCGCACCCGCAGTGCGCCTGTACAAAGGCTTTGGCGCGGGGGCCGGAGCCGCGCTGCTGATGATTCTGGCAATGGCGCTGCTGCGCGTCCTCGGCGTAATGAGCATCCCCGAATTGCTCCAGGGTGCCTTTTTGCGCTTGGTGCCAAAAGATGTGTTTGAGTATATGGTCCAAAACCTGGATGTGGGTGCGAAATTGCTGCTGCTAGTGCAGGTGCTGGAAGGGATGCTGCTGGCCGGCGGCGTGCTGGGTTATGTCTATGCCCGCAGTTGGCGACCAGCGGGGTCCGCTGCGTCCGCCTTTGCCCGCCTGCGCGCGAATCGCTATCAAGGCGGCGCGCTATTCGGCCTGGGCGTGGGCGTGGCCCTCGTGACGCTGTTCTGGCTGCTCTATGGTCTCAAGATTTTCAACCCCTTGCCGGCTAGTGACACGTTGTTGACGCTCAACTTGTCGCTGCTGTTCTATGGGCTGGTCTTCGGCTTGGCGCTGGTGGCCTTGCTGCCCTGGCCCACCGCCACCACGTATGTTGCGCCAGTGGCAAATGCCGCCGGGGATCGGCGTGGCTTTCTGCGGATGGCTGGGGGCACCGCGCTGGCCCTGATCGGCGGCGGCGCATTGTGGGGCATCTTGTATAATGCCGAAAAACCAACCAGGGCAACCCTGGTCCCCGAAGTGGCCGGGACACCGGGCGTAGTGAGCGGAGCCGACGCGACCGCCACTGCCGCCACCGCCAACGACATCGCCACGGCGGTGGCTAACAGCGGCGGCAGTTTCGATGCCATCCAGCAGGGATCGCCGGCCCCGGCCCAACCGACCGGCACGACCGCGCTCGCCAATACCACCGCTCCGGCCAATGCGCCGACCTCTGGCCCGACCCAAGCCGCCGGCAGCCCGACAGACACCGCCGGCCCGACCCAAGCCGCCGTTGCGCCGGCGGACACGGCGGTGCCCCCAACCGTTGTGGCCCAAGCCCAGCCGTCGCCCACCGCCTTCCCAGCCGTGCCGGTGCTGTCGCCCGAAATCACGCCGACGGAGAACTTCTATATCACCACCAAGAACCTTAGCGACCCTGATGTGAACGCGGCGCAGTGGAGCCTGACGATCAAAGGGCTGGTCGAGAAACCACAGACCTTCACGCTCGATCAGATCAAAGCCATGCCGCAGGTCAAAGTGATCCACACGCTGGCCTGTATCAGCAATCCGGTCGGCGGCAACCTGATCGGCAACGGGCGCTGGACCGGCGTGCGGCTAGCCGATCTGATGAAAGCTGCCCGCCCCAAGAGTGGCGTGGCCGACGTGATCCTGCGCGCCGCCGATGAATACAGCGACAGCGTGCCGCTCTCGATTCTGATGAATCAGGATGCCATGTTGGTCTATGAAATGAACGGCGCGCCGTTACTTACCAAGCATGGCTTCCCGGCCCGGCTGCTGATTCCCGGCATCTTCGGCATGAAAAACCTGAAGTGGGTCACCAGCATTGAGCCGGTCAACTACGACTACAAAGGCTTCTGGGAGTCGCAAGGCTGGAGCGACCCCGCGCCCTATCTGACCATGTCGCGCATTGACTACCCCAGCGGGAGTACGGTCAAGATCAAGCCGCTCTATGTCACCGGCATTGCCTTTGCGGGCAATCGGGGCATCCAGCGCGTAGAGGTGAGCGTGGATAGCGGCCAGACGTGGGCCGACGCGCAGGTGCGCCGCCCGCTGGGCCGCAACACCTGGGTGCTGTGGACCTATCCCTGGATTCCTGCCGCCGCCGGAGACACGACACTGATGGTGCGCGCCACCGACGGCACCGGCGCGGTCCAGGGGGCGAAAGATGTCAACAACTATCCGAACGGTGCGGAAGGCTACCACAAGGTAGCGGTCAAAATCGTCTCTTAAGCGCACCGCAGCACAAGCCTACAGGCCAGATCCGGGTGGATCTGGCCTTGTTTGTATCGTTGGCTCTGCGCTGGCCCCATCCTGACCCCGCTTCGGCACTGCCCTGGCCCTGCTCCGGCACCGCTTTGGCGGGCCGGCCCCGCCCTGGCCCTGCCGTGGCAGCGCCCCATGCCTACGCAGCCGGGTGCCCAGCGAGTATAATAGAGCAGAGACCGGACCGGGAGTATAGCAGGCCGGGAGAGAGGAACGCAGCCATGCAAAGAGCGATTGTTTGGGTAGATACGGTCGCCGTGCCGGGCGAACCGGGCGCGGCAAGCGGTGATCCGCCGGCCGTGTTTGGGCTGTTGCTCGACTTGGCGTGCGCGCTGGCGAGCCAGGGGGGCGGGCGCGTGCAGGTGCTGTCGATCATTGAGGCCGGGCCGGACGAATCGCTGAGTACCGTTGCCCTGGCCGCGCAAGGGCGACGGCAAGGCATTGCGGCCTGGAACCGTGCCTGGATCGCCGCCTATGACGCAGCCCACGGCGCAAGCGGGCCGGCGCTGCCCGACATCCAGGTGGCAGTTAGCGT
>JALYUO010000854.1 GCA_030853735.1 Chloroflexota bacterium | reverse complement strand
GCAGCGCGGTGGAGGCCGTGGCGATTGCCCGCGCCAGTGCCAGCCGCCGTAACGCGCCGGTGGACCTGAGCGCGCTGCCCAGCGAACGCGGCAGTTACAGCACCCCGCCGCACACCGATCCTTTCGCCGTGCCATTGCCGGAGCGGATTGATCTGCTGCTGGGCGCGCTGGCGGCGATCCAGGCCGGTCATGCCCGCGTGCGCGTGGCCGATGGTGAATTGCAGTTGGTCCGCATCGCCAAGCACTTTGTCAACAGCAGTGGTGCGGACTTGCGGCAAACCGTCGTGGAGAGCGGCTTCGCCATCGGCGCGGTTGCCGTGGGCGACGACGGCTACAGCTATCGCCGCAGCTATAACAACATGGCCCAAGCCGGTTGGGAGTACATCACCGGCCTGGACTTGGTGCGCGAAGGCGGGCGCGTGGGCCGAGAGGCGGGCGAACTGGTGAGCGCACCGTGGGCACCCGCCGGCCCGACGACGGCGGTGGTCGGGCCCGAAATGGTGGCCCTGCTGGTGCATGAAAGCTGCGGCCACCCTATCGAACTGGACCGCGTGCTGGGCTGGGAAGCCGCCTTCGCCGGCACCTCGTTTCTCATGCCGGAGATGCTGGGCCGGTTCCGCTACGGCTCGCCCCAGGTCAACATCACCGCCGACGCGGTGCAGCGGGGCGGCCTGGGCACCTACGGCTGGGACGATGAAGGCACCCCCGCCCAACGCACGCCGATCATCCGCGACGGCCTGTTTCAAGGCTACCTAACCAGCCGCGAGACCGCCCCGGCCATCGGCCAAACCAGCAACGGCACCGCTCGCGCCACGTCCTGGGGCCGCATCCCCATCGTCCGCATGACCAACCTCAGCCTCGACCCCACGCCGGACGGCCTCAGCCTGGCTGCCATGATCGCGGGCGTGGACCACGGTCTCTATTTGGACACGCCCAGTTCGTGGAGCCTGGACGACAAGCGCATGAACTTCCACTTTTCGGTCGAAATGTGCCGCGAAATCCACCACGGTGAGTTGGGCCAACTGTATAAGGCGGCTTCGTTCCAGGATCGCACGCCACTGTTCTGGGGCCGTGTGGCGGCCGTGGGCGGCCCACAAGACTGGCGGCTCTACGGCTTCCCCGGCTGCGCGAAAGGCGAGCCGTTGCAAAGCTGCCATGTGGCGCACGGCGCGACCCCGATCTTGGTGGAAAACCTCGTCATCGGCAAGGAGGGCTAACCCATTGGACACACTTCCCGCCGGCCCCGACCGGGACACGCTGGAAGCGGCCCTCGCCGCCTCGCCCGCCGCCCAGACCGAGATCGCGCTGCTGCACGACCGCACCGCCGTCACCCGCTACGCCAACTCCGAGATCCACCAGAACGTGTGGCAGGAGAATCGCCGCGCCGCCGTGCGCGTGGCCGTGGGTGGGGCAACTGCCCGCGTGTTCACCAACGACACCAGCCGTGCCGGGCTGACCCGCGCCGCCGAGGAAGCGACCGCCCTGGCCCGCCTACAAGCACCCAACCCGCGCTTCCATTCGCTGCCCGCGCCCGGCTCCGGCTCTGTGCCCGTCGGCGACACGCCGCCGGCGTTCTTTGCCGCCACCGCCGACAGCACGCCTGCCGACCGTGCCGCCGCCGTGGGATACATCATAGACCTAGCCCGCGCCGCCGGCTACACGGCCTACGGCACCTATCGCAGCAGCAGCAGCCGGCTCCAAGTGGTCAATTCGCTGGGCATCCGCAGCTATGCCGACTACACGACAGCCTACCTCAAGGCACTGGTCGAAAGCCCGGCCGGCAGCGGCTATGCCGATGCCCTCAGCCGTGATGTGGGCGCGCTCAACCCGCAGGCGGTGGGCACGCAAGCCGTCGCCAAGTGCCGCCTCAACCATGATCAGCGCGAAATCGCGCCGGGTGACTACGCCGCCGTGTTCGAGCCGAACGCCGTGGCCGACATGGTGCGCTTCCCGGCGCTGCTGGGGCTGGGCGCACGGGCCTTCCAGGACGGCGAATCCTTTATGGCGGGCAAGTTGGGCGCGGCTGTCACCGGCCCGCCGGTGACGCTCTGGGATGATCCGCGCGACCCGCGCTGTATGCCGCTCGGCATAGATGCCGAAGGGCTGCCCAGCGTGCGCGTGCCGCTGATCACCGCCGGCATCGCGCAGGGCGTGGTCTACGACAGCGAGACCGCCGGCCTGGAGCCGGAGCGCCGCTCTACCGGCCACGCCGCCAACCCGTTCGACGACGTAGAATACGGCACTGCCCTGCCAGGCCATCTGATCATGCCCACCGGCCCCGACTCTATCGCGGAGTTGGCGCGGCGCATGGGGCGCGGCGTGCTGGTCACGCGCTTCCACTATACGCACGGCCCCGACCGCAAGCGGGTAGTCGCCACCGGGACGACGCGCGACGGCACCTTCTGGGTCGAAGACGGCGCGATTGCCTACGCGCTGAAAAACCTGCGCTTCGGCATGAGCGTGCTGGATCTGCTGGGTAGCATCCAGGCGGCGGGCCAGGGCAAATGCTGTCAGGATTGGTGGTCGGCCAACGGCATGGGCAGCATCTACTATTACCTGCCCGCCCTGTGGTTTGGCCGCGCCACGTTTACCGGCGTGACCACGTTCTGAGTGCAAAGTGCAAAGCAGGTGATCGTTACGCGCTATCGAGGACGCGATGCTACACTCTTTATGGAACACCATTCTGACGGTGATGGACCCCCAGCAACACCACGCGGAGCCGCCCATGACTCAGGAGAACCCACCCGCCGAAACCTGCCCGCACAACCGCGTCACCATAGACCGTAAACACGGCTGCTGGGTGCGCCACTCCTTCTTCCAGGGCCGGCGGCAAGCCAGCCGCACCATTGTCGGCGACAGCAACGGCACGATCCTGGTGCGCTGCTTCGACTGCAACTACGAGCGCAAGTTCACCGCCAGCCAGGAGAAGCCGCCGTGGGTGCTGGATCTGCTGCGGCTGATGGAATAGCCCGCCGACAAAATGTAGCCGTGCTGCTTGCTACGCCTGGGGCGATTTAGGCGTATAATAAGGGCAGGCCCGCACGCAGCCAAAGGAGGCACCTCATGACCAATACCCTCGCCCACCCCGATACCGCCGAGGCCATCCCAGAGTTCCCGCCCGACTTCCCGGTGGGCTTTGCTGCCTATCCCATCGCACGGTTAAAACAGGTTTGGGATTTTTTGCCGCCTGAAACGCAAACGCGGGTTGTCGAGATGGCCCGGACTTTCCGAATGATGCGAAGCGAACTCACAGCGTTGGAACAGGCGATCCCGCAGGATGCGCTGGAAGCTGCAAACGAGCGCCGCACACAAATGCTACAACGCTGGGAAGAACGCGCAGATCGTCGCGATCCCACCGCCGCCGAAGCGGAGTGGGAAGCAATCAAGCAGGGGCTGGATGCTAATCGTGCGGCTAACGGTGAGCGGCTGTTGTTTCCATGAAGCGCCTGATTGTCCTTGATACCGGAGTCGCCGGACTCCTAACAAATCCACGTCCTTCGCCACTAGCCAAAACTTGTCGTCAGTGGTTCAACGCGCTACAGGCAGCGGGTGATATAATAGCGCTGCCGGAAATTGTTGATTACGAACTCCGGCGCGAGTTTCTGCTCAATAACGCGCTGGAAAGTATTGAGCAGCTTGAGGAACTTGCTAGAGGAGCAGAATATATACGGCTCAACACCGAGGCTATGCGGCAAGCGGCCGTCTATTGGGCGAACATACGGAAACAGGGGCAACCCCCCGCAGATCGTCATGCGCTTGACGGCGACGTGATCGTGGCGGCCCAAGCAACGTTGCTGGAGGATTTAGGTGGTGGGATGATCATTGCTACCACCAACGTCAAGCACCTGAGCCGCTTTGCTGATGCGCGGCTGTGGACGGCGATTGGCGTGAGCGCGTGATGGCGGAGACCCTGCATATCCAGGCACCCGGCGAGGCGACGCACGCCGAGGCGATTTACGCGCTGGCCGCCGAGGAGTGGGATCTGGATTTGGCCGACAACTGCCGCCAGGGGCGCATCCACGGCAGCCACTACGACTGGGCGACAGCGCGCATCGGCCTGATCGGCCAAGAAATCGTCACCCATGTGGGGGTCTACGCGCTCACCCTGCGGATCGGCACGGCGCGGGTGCCCACGGCGGGGGTCAATCTGGTCGTCACCCACCCAGCGCATCGCGGGCAGCGTTATATGCACGGCACGCTTGACGCAACCCACGCCGCCATGCGCGCGGCCGGCTACAGCCTGAGCATCCTCTGCAACGCCACCGACGGCTACTATCCGCAGTTCGGCTACCGTGCCGCCTGGGGCGAGACACTTTACGAGGTGGCCCGCCGCGATTTGCCGGGGCTGCCCCTTGATCTGGAGTTAGCGCCGTTCACCCCCGGCGCAGAGGCTGCACGCGACGCGCTGTTCAACGCCGAGAACGCCACGCTGACCGGCACCGTGCTGCGCCCCACCTATCCCTCCACCAAAACGCCCGGCGATGCGGAGGGCGCTAGTTGGAGCGACGCAGCCGGCACCCTGAGCGGCTATATTGTCTATTCCTATTCGGCGGAGCGCGGCATCTTGTGGCACGAAGACTCGGCGGGCGACCCGGCGCTGCGGCTGGGCGCGTTGCGCCAAGCGGCGCGGCAACACGAATGCACCACCCTGCGCTTCCCGCGCCTGCCACCGCGCAGCGGGTTGGCCCAAGGGCTGCGCCAATTGGCCGGCGGGCTGGAGGTGGACTACCGGCCCACCGGTGGCTGGATGGTCAAGGTGATCCAGCTGCCCGCGCTCTGCGCCCAGTTGACCAGCGAATGGAACCGTCGCCTAGCGGGGTCGGCGCTGGCCGGCTGGCGCGGCACGCTGCGGATCACGCTGAGCGACGAGGTGGTGACGCTGGGGATCGCGCGCAGCCAAGTGAGCGTGATCGCGCCGCGCCGCACCCGCCACACCATCCACGCCGGCCCCGAACTGGCGCAACTGGTGCTGGGCACGTTTGCCCCCGACGAAATCACCGCCGCCGCCGGCACGGAGCTGACCGGTGACGCGGCGGCGCTGGCGGCCGTGCTGTTCCCCGCGCAAGAGCCGCAGATGGGCAACGCCGACCTGTAACCCACCCGCCACAAGGAGGAATACCCTAATGGATGTGCAACCCGTCACCCTGGTCGGGCGTGCCGTGCGCTTGGAACCGCTCACCACTGCCCACGCCGCCGGGCTATGCGCGACCGCCGGCGATACCGCGCTGACCTATATCTACACCAAACCGCATGAGCGCACGCCGGCGGCTTTCGCCACTTATATCCAGCGCCTCTACGACGACTACGGCTGGTGTCCTTTCGCCATTATGGATCAGGCCACCGCGCAACCCGTGGGAGTGAGTTGCTATCTCGACATCCGGCCCGCCCACCGCGGGTTGGAAATCGGCGGCACCTGGATCGCGGAGTCCTACCAGGGCACAGTGGTCAACCCCGAAGCGAAATATTTGCTGCTGCGCCACGCTTTCGCGACGCTGGGCGCGATACGTGTGCAGCTTAAGACCGATGGGCGCAACCTGCAAAGTCAGGCCGCCATCGCCAAGCTGGGGGCGGTGCGCGAAGGCGTGTTGCGCCGCCACCTGATCCTACCCGACGGCTATGTGCGCGACACCGTGATGTACAGCATCACCGACAGCGAATGGCCGAGCGTGCGCGACCGGCTGGTAGCGCGGCTGGGCTATGTGCCGGGGGCGTGAAACGTGAGAATGCTATAGGATTATTGCCGGACAGCCGGTGGGATTTGCGCGAGTTCGGCGGCGGTGAGCGCGCTATAGTACGGTACGTCCAGTGTGACGAAAGTAGCTTGGGCTTGTTGCAATAAGGCAATGGCGTGCGCCGCGTCTTCTGCCGCGCCGCGTGCCACATGGGCGGCGGCCCACGCGCGCCCTGTCTGCGCCGCATACCAGATGCGGCCTTGCGTGGTTTGCGTGGTTTGCGCGGCGGCGTAAGCAGCCAGGGCGCTATCCCAATCTCCGGTAACACAGGCCAAGCGTGCCTTCGCCAGGGCCAGCCCTTCCGCGTTGGGGAGCGTCGGCGACTCTCCTGCCCGTGCGCCGGCTTCCGCCAGCCAATAATGCGCCGCGCCGAGTTGCCCCGTGGCGGCGGCCACTTCGCTCAGGCGACCCCGCGCCCAGACAGGGCCCAGCAGCAGGCCCAGGTCGGTCAGGGGCAAGACTTCGCTGAGTACGGTGTGGGCAGCATCCCACGCGCCCGTTTCCAACAAAATACCCGTCAAGTGATAGATCCCGATTAGTAGAAACTGAATATTTTGTTGGCGACGAGCGGTGTCCAGCACTGCGCGCAAACGGGCCGCGGCCTCAGTCAGAGAGCCGCAGTAGCGCACCAGTTCGGCCTCGACAATGCTTAGCGCCAGCAAACCGCTGGTGCCCGGCCCGATGCGGCCGGCGAGGACGCGCAACGCCGGCAAGGTCTGCTGCACGGCGGTGAAATCGCCCAGCCATAAGGCCATGCCGCAGGCGCTACACTGGGATTGGAGTTCGGAGCCAATCAGGTGATGATGCCCATAGCCGGCCGCCGCCTGCTCAAACTGCGTGCGCGCCGCCCGCAGGTCGCCCAGCTGCCACAGAGTCACGCCCGCGTTTTGCTGCGTCACCGCCGCCATCATGCCCAAGCCTGTTGCGTCGGCCAGTGTAGCAGCCTGCGTTAAAAAGCGTAACCCCTCTGCGGGCGTATTGATGTTAATCATGCCCAACGTCAGCAACGCGGCAGCCTCCGCCGCGGGGTCGCCCAACTGCTGGGCTAGTGCCCGTGCGCGCTGGGCCCATTGGGTCGCGGCGGTGCGTTGTCCGTTGAAGAAATAGCAGCGCGCCGTGGTGATCCACAAGGTGAAGCGTGCAGGCGAGAGGGGATCGTGTTCCGCGAAGGCCAGTCCCTGCTCACACCACGCCAAGCCGCCGGGCAAATTGCCACTGTCGTGCGCGGCATCGGCCAACCCGGCATAGGTGCGGATCACGCCGCTGCTGTCGCTGACCGCCTGATAGGCGGCCAGCGCCGCCTGCCAACTCACCAGCGCCGCATCTGGCAAACTGGCCCGCAATTGCGCTTGCCCCAGCCCGGTCAACAAGCGAGCGCGATCCCGCCCGCCCGTCGCCCAGGCCAATGCCGCCGTGTAGTGCGCCGCCGCCTCGATGTTCGAGTAGATCGCCAGCGCCAAATCGCCGGCCCGCTCGTAAGAGCGCAGCGCCTGCGCCGGTTCTTCGGCCAGCGCAAAGTGATAACCCAGTACAGCAGCCAACTCGTCCGCTTGCGCCGGATACAATTGGCCCAACGTTTCGCCCACCAACCGATGCAACCGCCGCCGGTCGGTCCGCAGCAACGAACCGTAGATGGCATCTTGGAACAGCGCATGGCGAAACAGGTACGCTAGCTCAGGCTCCTGGGTGGCAAGGGACACCAAGCCGCCACCCGTCAACTGGGCCAGTTGCTGTGCCACATCCGACATCGGCCACGTCTCCCGCCCGTTAGCGATCCCACTAGCACTGCGCCCAACGACTGTTGCCGGGGCAGCTAGGCGATTATAACACACGCCTGTTGGTTTGACCGACTCGCAGCCCTCTGCTATAATCGCCCGTATGAGAAAATTGGGCCGCCCCTTGCTCTGGGCTATCGTTGGCGCGCTAGGCTTGGCGGCGCTCTATGGGCGGGTAGCCCTGCTGCACCTGACGACGGGCCTGGTCGGCGGCGATCTCGACGGCTACGAGAACCTGTGGAACAACTGGTGGGTCAAGACGGCGCTGCTCGACCTGCACCGCAGCCCCTTCTACACCGACTACCTCTACTATCCCACCGGCACCAGCCTGCGCTTCCACACGCTCAATCCGCTCAATGGCCTGCTCACACTGCCCTTCAATGCCCTCTTCGGCCCTGTCGCCGCGACGAATGGCTTGTTCCTGGCCGCGCTGGCCCTGACTACGGTCACGGCGTTCCTGCTGATCCGCGATTGGGTGAGCGATCCGTGGGCAGCATTTGCCGGGGCCGCGCTATTCACCTACGGCAGCCGCAACGTACTGGCCTTTTTCACGCTGGGTCAGGCCGAAAAGCTGTCGGCGGAATGGCTGCCGCTCTACCTGTTCCTGCTATTCCGCGCCCTACCCGATCCTCCGCCTGCCGCGCCGCCGGCCACGCCCCAGCATTGGCGGCGCTATGCCGTTGCCGCCGCCGGCACGCTGCTGCTGCTGTCGCTGACCGATTGGCAGTACCTGATGCTGGCCGTGTTCCTCACGCTGCTCTACTTCGGCTACGTCCTACTTACGCCGCGCTCACGCCACGAGAAGGCGGTGATCTTTGGCCGGCTGGCGCTGATCGGCGGCAGCTATACGGCCGTGGCGGGGCCGCTGCTGGTCTGGCCGATGGTGCAGGAGGCGCTAGCTAACCCCTGGCTGATCGTGACGGGACAGAGCGCCGCCCACGCTGCTGACTTGGCCGACTTGCTGGGGCTGGGGCTGGGCAATCCCGGCTACCTAGCCCTGGCCCTGGCCGCCTTCGGCACGGTACTGGCCTGGCGCAAGCGTACCCAGTTGCCCATCGTGTTTTGGGCGGTAGCGACCGTTCTCTTCTACATCCTCGCCCTTGGCCCCGCGCTAACCATCGGCGGCACCGTCACCGGCATCCCCCTGCCCTACGCGCTCTTGCAGCACCTACCCGTCTTCAGCATTGGCCGCGACCCTGGCCGCTTCGAGGTCATTGGGCGGCTCGGCATCAGCCTCCTAGCTGCCTATGGCTTGGCGGCGGTTGTCAGTCGGCAGTCGTTAGTCGTTAGTCGTCGGTTGTTAGGGGGCAGCGGGCAGGGGGCAGGGGGCAGTGACAAAGCCGCGCCAAATACGCAATACGCAATACGATCTCCGTTTTACGTTTTACGTTTTACGTTTTACGCTTTATTCTTGCTCATTAGCCTCGGTCCCTTTGGCGTGGCAGCGGGCCAGGCAACGGTGGATGCACCGGAGTGGCCGGCGTTCTATCAGCAACTCGCGGCGGATCCGACCCCCTACGCCCTCTTGGAATTGCCGTTATTCACCGAAAAGGGCCGCGGCGAGGACCATTATCAGGCGTATCAGGTGCTGCATGGCAAACCGCGCTTCGGCGGGCGCTTGGCGCGCGATCACAAGCTGGATAATCCGACCAACTTCGTCAAGCACGCCAGCCTGTTCCACCAACTCTTCCTGCTGGATGCGGGGGCCCAGGCGGCCCACTTTTATCCCGATCACGACTTCCTACGCCGCACCGATTACATCACACAAGGTCGTGCCATCCTGAACTATTATGACGTGGGCTACATCGTGGTCTACAAGCAAGCCCTGGATGCGGCATGGAACGAACGGCTATTTGGCCGCATCATCGGACAAGTCTTGGGCACAGGCGTGCAACCCACCTACGAGGACAGCCTGCTGCGCGCCTATCGCGTGCCCGCCGGCCCGCCCGCCACCAATCCGTTGACACTGGACACCGGCGACGGCTGGTATGCGAGCGAGACGCGCGAGGATGGGCTGACCTATCGCTGGGCCAACCCCACGCCGACCGACCCCAACGCCGCGGCCGCTGCCACGCAGCCCAGCGAACTCTACACCATGAACCTGACCGCGCAACCGATCTCGGCCACGCTGCGCTTCACGGCCTTCGCTTTCCGCCAACCGCGCCGCCTCACCCTGACGCTCGACGATGCACTGCTGGCGCAATGGGATCTCCCCGGCAACGAAACCCTGACCTCGCGCACCGTCATGCTCACCTTGCCGCCGGGTAACCATCGCCTCGCCTTCACCAGCCCCAGCCTGCCCCTCGCCACCGGCAGCCCCCAGGACGCACGTCGGCTGTCTTTCGCCCTGGCAGATATACGCCTGGACACAAAGTAGGCGTATATACTATACTGCGAAACACGCGCTACGCAGCCGTTATCCATTGCCGGTTGGTCCCTGCCCCCTAAACCTAGAGGTGTCCCTAATGACTCGCAATGAGCCACCCGGCTGTCTGGACTTTTTCCTGCGCCTATTCCGCCGCCCGTCCATTGGGCCTCCGACCGAAGCGCCGGCGCCAATAGCTACGGCGGTATCCCCGATCCTTGCGCCGGCAGCCGCGCCCGCCGCGTCGGGGGAGCCGCCCACAGCGGAGAACGCTGCGCCAGTTTATAATTTCGCGGCGTGCCAAGTCCAAACAAACTTTATATCCAGGGACGAGCGAGAGTTTTTCCGCGTCCTCAGCCAAGCGGTAGCCGCTCGCTACGTGATTTTCTCTAAAGTTGGCCTGGGCAGTCTGTTCGACGTGCCGCGCTTAGCGGGAGCAACGGATTGGAAGACACGCGGGCAGTTTTCGCAAAAGCACGTAGACTTCTTGCTTTGCGATCCAAACACGCTGAAACCGATCTTGGGCATCGAACTCGATGACCGCAGCCACCGCCGCCCCGAAAGCCGCGCCCGCGACAAGATCAAAGACGATGTGTTTAGGTTCGCCAAGCTACCGTTACTCCGTATTGACACCCAACACACGTTTGTTGTAGAGGACATCGCGGCACGAATAGCGGCCAAGCTAGGACAAACAAGTAACGGAGTAGGTACAGAGACAGAAACCGGCAGCCCAATCAGCCGCGCAGACACTGATGTGCCCGCGTGCCCGCGTTGTGGCGCACCGATGGTCCGTAAAATAGCAAAACACGGCCCAGGCGCAGGACACCCGTTTTACAGTTGCGCCAACTTTCCCGACTGCCGAGGAACCCGACCCATCAATTAGGCTTGACGGCGGACAGAGCAAGATAACGCGCCAGATCAGCCCAATCGCGCAGTTCGGCGGGGTGGCCCATTTGCAGGAATTGCACGCCGGCGGCGGCGGCCATGGGGCGGTAGAGACCGTAGGGATCGTCGTCTACGAACAGCAGCGCAGCGGGAGCAAGCGGACGACCGGCGGCGGCTTCGGCGGCCAAGATGGTGCGGAGCATGGCCCCTTTATCGGGCGACCAGACTGCCACCACCTGGCGAAATAACGGCAGCAGCCCGAAAGCCGCCAGCATCGCTTGGATCGGCGGCTGGTGGTTATAGCTGATCGTTGTTAGCCCCAGCCCGGCGGCGTGGGCGGCGACCAGTGTGGCCCGCGCCGCCGGCAGCAGCTGGAAGCGCGGTCCGTCGGTGCGGATGATCAGGTCAGGATCGGCGGGGTCGGCGGCGAAGCGGAAGTCCGCCGCGCCGGTCGGATCATCGGGGTAGCGTTCCGACGCGCAGGTGCCGTCAAGGGGCTGCCAAAGCGTGTGATCGCCGTCGAGCGCCAGCAAGCGCACGGTCGTTCCACGCGGCCCGCTCACACCACGCACGGGCACTCGCGGTCGGCCACGCGGCCCATCTCGCGGTCATAGAGTTTGATCACGCGGTCTGCAATGCGGCCCCAGGCGTACTCATCCGCATACTCCGCTGCACGGCGGGCCATCGCGCCGCGTTCCAGATCGTCGCTCAAGATCGCGTGCGTCTGCATCGCCAGGGCGGTCGGCGCTTCTTCGGGCACCAGGATGCCGGTTTCGCCGTCGCGCACCAGCCGCGCCAGCCCGCCCACGCGCGAGGCCACGACCGGCGTGCCACAGGCCATGGACTCCAAGGCCACCATGCCGAACGACTCGTAGTGGGAGGGCATGATCGTCAGATCCGCCGCCGAATAGAAATAGGGCAATTCGGTCTGCGGCTGAGAGCCGAGAAAGTCCACATGATCGCGGATACCGAGATCAGCGGCCAGCGCCTGCACACGCAGCAGTTCGGGATTGTCGCCATTGCTCTCCAGGTCGCCGCCGACAATCAGCACGCGCAAGTCGGCGTAGCCCGGCCGCGCCAGCAACAGCGCGGCCGCTTCCAACAGCGTATCAATGCCCTTCAACCGCTCAATGCGGCCCACAAACAGCAGCAAGCGGCCACAGGGCAGCCCCAGCCGCTGTCGCGCTTCGTGCTGATCGCGCGGGCGGAACAGGCGGGTGTCCACGCCGCACGGGATCACGCTGATGTGCGCGGGGTCGGCCCCATAGTACCAGGCCAATTGCGTGCGCTCGGTGGCGGTCGGTGACACAATGCGGTCGGCCAGACGCACCAGTTCGGTCTCTTTCTCAATTCGCAGGCCCACCTCGCGGTCGCCGGCTGTTTTCGCCACTTCGTTTTTCATGTGCCCCAGGGTGTGGAACATCTGCACCAGCGGCACATCCCACTGCTGGGCCAGCGGGTGCCCAGCCAGCCCCGACAGCCAGTAGTGCCCATGCACCAGATCGTAGTGCAGCCCTTCAGCGCGGCGGAATGCTTCAACTCCGGCCACGAATTCGGGCAGGTGGTCATAGATTTTATTCTTGTCGTAAGGGCCAACCGGCCCGGCGGGTAAATGGATCACGCGCGCATTCGGCCCCAGTTCGCGTACCGGCGCAATGCTGGGGTCAATCGAACGGGTGAACACATCTACTTTTTTGCCCCGGCGGCCCAACTCCCGCGACAGCTCACGCACATAGACGTTCATGCCGCCGGTTTCTTTGCCGCCCAGCGTTGCTAGTGGACACGTATGCACACTCAGCATCGCAATTCTACACATACACCCACCTTTATGCCGCCGTGCGGCGACCGAGTACCCGGTAGACAAAATGATCCCTTGCCCCCAGGTCGTACTTATAGCGTTCATCACCGCGCAAGAAATCGAACACCCGCAGACCGGCGTGGATCGCGGCTTCAATGCGATAGACCAGTAAAGCAAATCCCGCGCCCAGTTCGGCGTACTGCGGGTCGTAACCGGAGTTATAGAGCAGCAACCGGTCGCCGACACAGAACGACAGATAGGCCGCCGCCGGTTGCTCGTCTACATACAGCGTGGCGATCTCCAACCCGTCCGGCGTGGCGGCGACCAAATTGCGGAAAAAGCCCGCCATCGCCGGGGTCATAAAGGCCGCTTTGGCCGCACCGCTCAGGCGGTGCAGGGTCAGAAACTCTTCCAGTGCCGCCTCCACGTCGGGGCCGTGCGTCCGCACCGCTTGGCGGATCGCCGCTGGTTGCGCTTCGATACGGCGCAGCTTGCGGCGCAGTTCGTGTCGATCCTTTTTGCCCAGGCCGGCCACATAGTCGTCCCAAGTCGCGGGCAGATCCAGCGCCGGGCAGGTCTCCTCGATGCCCTGCGCCACCGCCCAACCCAGCGCCGCCGCCGCTTGCGCCGCCTGGGCCGCGACCGCCGGGCGCAGCGCGTGCAAATCCAGCACATCCCAATCGGGTTGCGCGTCCCAATAGCCCAGCACCGCCTCCCACGCTTCGGCCTCGCGACCCCGCGGCGCGACAATATCGCCGTAGTCGCGCACCGCCACCCCGCCCAGCAGTTGCACCACGCGCTCCCCTGCCGCAGCAACAACAGCGCTGCGTCCCTCGCCCTTTAGGAGCAAGGCGGGGGGTGCAGTCGTCGCCTCCATCACACCTCCCTCGCCCTTTAGGAGAGGGGTTGGGGGAGAGGTCGTCGCCGTCGTCGCCCGCGCCGCAATCCGCGCCGTAGCGCGGGCACGTACCTCAGCAGCGGCGCAGTCCGCCGCAGTAACGGTGGACAAATAAAAAGGGGCTACTCCCATCAGAGTATCCCCTTCGTGCAAAAGCAAGATCGTGAGTTGACAGAGACAGTCGGCATCGTTACAGAAAGCCTGCCACCAAGCCTGAGTAAAAGCGTGGCCGGCGAACACCGGATCGGCTGCCGAGCGGCGACACAGATCGGCCCACAGCGCCGCCGCCGGCGCAGCCGCAAAACTCGTCACCGCTGTAATCGCAAAAGCCATACTGTGTGTCATCTCCCGCAGAGTGTACGCAACCACCGGCGACGCGGTTTTGCCCCGGTCCGGCGCTACGCTTCTACTATAAACGGTACGGGGACGGCGCGCTGTAAGCCGGCATACGGGAACCCGGCCCCAGCCATGCCAGTTGCAACGGTAAGGAATTGTCAAACAATAACCTATCCGGTTTGATTGCCTTTTCAAGGCCAAATCGGGAGCTAAATTGGATAGGTTATTGTTTGGCAATTCCTAAGCACGCAGCACTATTAGGACTTTCGCTTCTGACGCTCAATTACAGCCTCGTTCGTGCCTAGCGTAAGCACGTCAAGCGAAAGTCCTAACTATAATGCTCTATATGGCAACAATCCTGTTAGTGGAAGATAACGAAGCAATCGCTGAGATGATGACCCGGCGGCTGGAGCGGCGTGGCTACAGGGTGCGCTGGGTGGCCGACGGAGCTGCCGCGCTGGGAGCCGTCGCCGCAGTCGCCCCGGATCTGATCCTGATGGATATGAGCCTGCCCGTGCTGGACGGCTGGGAGGCTACCCGCTGCCTCAAAGCCGCTCCCGCCACCGCTGCCATCCCGATCATTGGCCTCACCGCTCACGCTATGAGCGGCGACCGCGCGCGTTGCCTGGCGGCAGGCTGCAACGCTTACAGCACCAAGCCGGTAGATTTCGCGGCGCTGCTAGCCGACATTGTGCGCCTCTTGCCGGCGGAGCCGCCGGGATGACCGTACCGCTCACCGTCCTTCTGTAGACGACAACGAGCTGAACAGGTCACTGCCGTCATCCACGCCTATCTGCACGGAGCGCCACTACATATCGGGCAGGGCTTAGGTCGAGCGGTTGAAGCCGCCGGGCGCTTTGTGATAAAATAGGCGCGGGCTGGCAGGAGGAAAGCGATGCAACAGCAGCAGTGGGAATATCTTGGCGTGCGGCTGATTCCCAACGGCGACAGCGGCGGCATTATCGTGCTTGACCCGCAAAACCTCAAAGGCACTCCGCTAAACAGCTTGGGCCGCCAGGGCTGGGAAGTCGTCGGCGTGTTCCGCGACAACTTTTGGGTGCTGCTCAAACGCCCTGTCGTGGCGAGCGTAGCGCCGGCGGCGGCCCTAGCCGACAGGGAGAGCGCCCCGCCGGTGGCCTCAGCGCCCGCAGCACAAGCGCAGTCTAGTCAGGCCGATGCGCCCCCGACCCCACTAGAGCCGGCAGGTGGCACGGTGGCTCCGTCCGATAACCCGCTCATGCCCCATTTCGGCGTACCCGACGAGGACCGCGCCCGCATCCTGGAGCAGCGGCTCCAGGGCGAACTCCAGCGCCGCCAAAGTGGGGGCGGCCCGCGATCCGGTCGTCGTTAACGCTGCGCCGTCCACCACGTCATACACGCTGCGCCCCAGCGCGGCCCCGCCTAGCCAATTGAGGAGAGAGACATCCGTATGACCGAGGACTCGTCCCATGTCCCCGCGCCTGCCGCCGTGCTGCCCACCGTCACGCCCACCGGCACCCTGCTGCCCAGCCCAAACAGTGGCATCCCCGCCGACTATCTGGTGTCCGTGGTCATGCCGGTCTACAACGAGGTGCGTACTATCCGGCAGATCGTGGAACACGTCCAAGCCGTGCCGCTCCGCAAAGAGATTATCGCCGTAGACGACTGCTCCACCGACGGCACTGCGGCGGTGTTGGAAGAACTAGCCCGCGCGGGCCATATCCGCCTGTTCAAGCACCGCGCCAATCGCGGCAAAGGGGCAGCAGTCCGCAGCGGCCTGGCCCAGGTGCGCGGCCATATCGTCATCATCCAAGATGCCGATCTGGAATATGACCCCAGCGAATATCCCCTCTTGTTGGCTCCCATCCTCAAAGGGCGCAGCAAAGCCGTCTACGGCTCGCGCTTCCTCGGCGCGCACAAAGCGATGTACTTCTGGCATCAACTGGGCAATAAAATGCTCACCCTGGTCACTAATATCCTGTTTGATACCACGCTCACCGACATGGAAACCTGCTACAAAGTTTTCACCGCCGACATCGCCCGTAAGCTGGACATTCAATCCGACCGTTGGGGTATTGACCCCGAAATCACCGCCAAGATCTTGCGGATGGGCAATCGCATCTACGAAGTCCCGATCACCTACACCGGGCGCGAGATGTGGGAAGGCAAAAAAATCTCTTGGCGCGACGGCATCGCCGTGGTCGGCACCCTGTTGCGCTACCGCTTCTGGAAGTAATTCTAAGCGTTGGGTGCATTGGTGAAGGATGAGCATAATGGGATATGTCGTCGGCATTGATCTGGGCGGCACCAAAATCATGACTGCCCGCTGTGATCTGACGGGCACGGTGTTGGCCCAACAACGGGTGGACACGCCTGCTGCCGGCGGCCCCGACGCGGTCATTGCGGCGCTGGTCGCCACAGTGCAGACGGTGTTGGCGGGGGCTGATCCTGATCAGCTTGTCGGCGTGGGCGTGGGCGCGCCCGGCCCGCTAGACCCCAGCACGGGCATTCTCTACGGCCCGCCCAACCTACCCGGCTGGGAACGGGTGCCGTTGCGCGACATCTTGGCGGCCCGGCTGGCGGCTACCCTCGGTCGCCCGGTGCCCGTCTCCACCGCCAATGATGCCAATGCCGCCGCCTGGGGCGAATACATCTTCGGTGTGGGCCGCGCCTATCCCCAGGTGCGCCACCTAGCTTACATCACCGTCAGCACCGGCATTGGCGGTGGGGTGATCAACGACGGCAAAATCTATGAAGGCGCGCACGGTATGGCTGCCGAAGTAGGCCACATCACGGTGGACCTCAACGGGCCGCGTTGCAAATGCGGCAACATCGGCTGCATAGAAGTGTTGGCCGCGGGCCCAGCTATTGCCCGGCGCGGCGCGGATCTAGTCGCGGCGGGGCAGGCACCGGGTCTGGCCGCGCTGGCCGGTGGCGATCCCGCCGCCGTCACCACTTTGCGGGTCCAGCAGGCCGCTGCAGCCGGCGATCCCGACACGCTGGCGCTGATCGCGCAAGTCGCCACCGCGCTGGGCGTGTTGGTCGTCACCATCCTGCACGCCTACAACCCCGAACTCGTGGTCATCGGCGGCGGAGTCGCCAAGATGGGACCGCTGCTGCTTGACCCGCTACTCGCCACCGTCCAGGACCGCGCCATGCCCGCCATCCTGCGCGGAGTCGCCATCGTCCCCGCCGCGCTCGGCGATCTCGTAGGCGTGCTAGGGGCCGCCGCCCTCGTTCTGCCTGCGCCCGGCTGATTAACAGGCACGGGTCCGGTGGGGTCGGCGCTGTATAGTAGAGTCACTTCATAATAAAATCTAGCTACTATATGCAGTACCTAACGATGCTCGTATGTGCCATATCTAGTAGCAATGCCTTATAATGAAGTGACTCTAGTAATTCAGCTAATGATCTGGAGCGTAAGTTAAGAGGAGTTCGCACCCCCAGGTGCGAACGACGCGCCGCCCTCGGAGTTCGCACCTGGGGGTGCAGACTCCTCAGTTGGTGGGGCCACGCGCCTCTCCCGATCATTAGCTGAATGACTATAGCAGCGCATGGCGTGCGCGGATCGCAGACGGCAATGGAGTGGTTGAGATGCAACCCCCGCAATAAATTGCGGCCCTACACTCATGTTTTTGACTGCCGACCGCAGAAAAGGCTAAACCATGTATAACGGCGTGGCGCTACCCGCCGGCGAAGTCGCCGCCCTAACCAAAATCGAGGCCCGACTACAGCAGACAGGCTGGCTGGCGCGGGCCACCCCCCTCCCGCTCCTGAACAGCGATCCGGCGGCGATGCTAGGCAATGCCATTGGCTTTGCGACCGCCGGACAGGCGGTGGTGGCGCTTGCCATGCGCGACTGTGGCTTACCCACCCTACCGCCGGCCGTCGGTCGCTTCGCGGCCCTGCAAGAGCTAAATATCAGCGGCAATTGGCTCATCACCTTGCCGGTCGCGCTAGGGCGGCTGCACAACCTGCGGCGCATGGTTGCCGACCGCAACAGTCTTGCGGTGTTGCCGCCTATGGTGGCCGAACTGCCGCACCTGGAAGAACTCCATCTGGATCATAACCGCCTAACCGATCTGCCGGCCGGCATAGGGCAGCTTGAAAATCTGCGCGTGCTGAGTGTGTACGGCAACCGCTTACCCGCTGTCCCTGCCGCCCTACAAGCCCTGAGCAAGCTCACCGCTGTCAGCTTCGGCGACAACCAGATCGCCGCGCTGCCCGACTGGCTGTGGCAATGGACCAGCTTGCAATCGTTGAACGTTGCCGAAAACAACCTGACCACTATCTCGGAGCGCATCGGCGACCTAACGGGCCTCCAGACCCTTGATCTCGGCCACAATGCGCTCACTGTGCTGCCCGCCGCGCTGGGCAATCTAACCGATCTCACCCATTTTCTCTACCTCAGCAATAATAAGCTGACGGCACTGCCCGACTCCATGGCCGCGCTGCATCGGTTGCGCTATCTCAATCTCGCCGACAACCGTTTCACTGCGCTACCCGCGTGGATCGGTGAACTCAGCGCCCTGCAAGAGCTGCGGCTGTACAACAACGCGCTAACCACGCTCCCCGCCAGCCTCGGCAATCTGGCAAACCTGCGTGAACTCCACGCCCACGACAATCAGCTAACCGCGCTACCACCAGAGATAGGCCGGCTGACCCAATTGACCCACCTCGATCTACGGAACAACTGGGTAAGCCACCTACCCGCCACGCTGGGGCAACTCCCCAACCTCGCCTACCTCGATCTGCGAAACAACGGCCTCGTCACCCTCCCCGCCGCTCTCGCCGACCTGCCCCAGCTGCGAAAGCTGGATCTGCGCTGGAACAAGATCGCACCCGATCCGCCCTGGCTGCACGACTTGGAACAGCGCGGCTGCATCGTGCTGCGTTAGTAGTTCGCCAACACAGATCGGAGCTACTCAATGGGAATGGGAGTGCCCACTTTTTCGGTGCCGGTGGGTGCGAGAGGGCGGGGTCGCTACGCTAGGGAATACCGTCCAATTCAGGATCTCCTGCTGGAAGCGTGCTACCAGGGCCGCCGCTGCCGCCTCGTGGTGAGGGGGCACAGGTACATCGTGCGTCAAGGAGCCGTAAGCACGGCGTAAGGTCCAACTGCGCCGCGTGAAGATAATCCACAGTCCCGTTCTCTTCCGCACCAGCGCCACCCGCAGACAATATTCGTTGGTGTCAAACAGGGTCATCGTCTCACCCGCCCATTGAGCGCAAAGCGGTGTAATCACCACCTGACGGGATTGCCGCCGCAGCGAAGCCGTCTCCTGCTGGTGTTCCTGCCAACTGCGGTAGAGTCCCATCGGCAGCATCACCAGCATCATAATCAGCGGCAGGCAGGCGGTCGCGACACGCAGGGGATTAGAGTCGCGCACTCCCCCTTGCTCCAGTACAGACCAACCCAGCCAAAGCACCACTGTCACTAGGAAGATAAACACTCCTAGTATATAGAGATCGAACAATGTGTCACCGGCGGGGCGGCTCCGGTACTTGTCCACGAAGCGGTTCCACTCGTGGGGGCTGAACTCCCAACAGGCCCACGGCTGCGGAGTCGTCTGAGCCAGTTCCTGCGCCCGACCAACCGTGCGACTAACAACCTTCACCATTGCCGCTGCCCTCGCCGTTTTGGATCAGCCCACCTCAGAACTCAGAACGTAGAACGCAGAACGCAGAACCCAGAACTCCGTCAGCCGCCGTGCTGCACCAGCCAATTGAGGATGCGGCCCACAAACACCTCGCCGCCCTCCTGCGTCATCGGCCAGAAATGCCCCACTTTGGGCTGAATCCACAACTCCGCCTGGGGGATCTGGCGTGCCTGCGCTGCTGCATGGCGCAACGGCAGGAAGTCGCCGTGCCCGCCGGCCCCCACCAGTACCGGGCAGCGAATCTCGGCCAAGTGCCCAGCCAGCCCCGCGTCCCACAGCCCCGCAGTCAGGTCCAGCGACGCTTGCACATAGTCTTGGATCAGCGCCCGCGACTCGGCTTTGGTCGTCCCGTGGCGTTCCCGCATCAGCTCGATCAGGTCGTTGGACTGGATCGAAGTCAGCAGATGCTCGTACAGGCCACGCTCCTCCGCCGGCCAGTCGCTGTTCGCGGCCCAAGCCACGACCGAACGCACCTGCTCTGGGTGGTGCAAGGCCAGCAGCAGGCCGATGAAGCCACCGTCGGAAATGCCGACCACCTGCACCGCCGGCACCGCCAACCTGGTCAGCAGCGCGGACACATCGGCCATATCGCGCGCGTAAAACCCCGGCGGGTAGTCGCGCGCCGGCGGCCGCGACCGCCCATAGCCGCGCAGATCGGGCGCGATCACCCGATAGCCACGCTCCCAGAACCGCTCCAGCAGGTGCCCGAACTGGCTGCGCCCCGTGTTGAACGCGCCATGCAGCAGCAACACCACCGGCCCCTGGCCCTCGTCTTCATAGTATAGATGCACACCATTGATCTCGTGGAAAGGCATAGGGCTCCTCGTGGGGGTCAGGTATCAGGGATCAGGGGTCAGGGGTCGGGGGTCAGTATCACGTTTTCGTCGCCTGATACCTGATGCCCGATACCTCGTCAAAACATCCCGTTTGCCGCGTTATCATGCGTAATAAGCGTCGCGCTGCGGTCGCCGGGCAAGGGCTGGTCGGCGGGTGTAGCGGGCTGTTTCAGCCCGCCGAAAATGGCCCGCTCGGTGTGCCGATAAAAGCAGTCCACCGCGCCGAAGCCGGCGGCGCGCATCCAGGCCAATTGGTCCTCCACTGTGTCGGGCACATCGGCGCGCAGATCCAGCGCCCGCCGGTGCGCGGCATAGCCATAGTCGGGCGGGCTGGGCGCTGCGCCATGATCGCGTTGATAGGCATCGTGCAGCGCCCGGAAATAGGGAAACAGCGCGGCATCCGGCAAGCGCACCCGGTCGGACAGCACCAGCAGCCCAGCGGGCCGCAGGTGATCGGCCACCCAACGGAACAGCGCCGCCTTGCCTGCCCCGTCCAGGTGATGGATCGACTGCACGCCAATGGCTGCGTCAAACAGCGGCTGATCGACTAGGGGCGACGGATCATCCAGCGCCCGCTGATAGAGCGTATAGCGCCCCGCATAGGGGGCCAAGCGTGCTTCCGCCGCCGCCAGCATGGGAGCCGACAGGTCCAGCCCCACCACCACCGACCCCGGTAACTGCGTCAGCACCATTTCGCTCACCATGCCGTCGCCGCAGCCCAGGTCCAGCAGCCGCAAGCCCGTTGCCTGCACTTGGCCCAGCAGCGTCAGCACCATCGCCAACTGTCCCGCCCGCCCTGGATTCGACTGCGCGTGCGTCTCCAGCCAATCGGCCACCGCAGCGGGGTCATTCCAATCTTGCACTTGCGGTGTCATCCGCGCCTCCTCTGCCTGGGACGAACCGGCTTGCCTCGCCCCATTATACACCAATCGTCCACAAGGGGCCGCTACTAGGGGATGCCAACGGGTGCGCTGCATAGTTTTGCACACCGGCCGACCTCACCCCCCAACCCCCGCACCTAAAGGGCGCGGGGGATTCGCTGATCGGCCATCCGCCGACCCGCCAACCTTTGCCCAGCGTCATCAGCGCCCCGGCGGCCCCGCGCCTCCCGGTTTGCCTCCCCCGCGCCCTTTAGGAGCGGGGGTTGGGGGGTGAGGTCGCCGGGCGGCATCAGTTGCAAAACTATGCAGCGCACCCGATGCCAACAGAGCTATTCAGGCTTCCTTTCCCTGTAACTGTTCAGCTTAATGGCCTAAGCGGGCACACGGGCGAAACTGTAGAAGGGTGGCGCTGCTCCACGATAGTTGCCTACCGCGCTCGTCGCCCCACCGGTTGCCACGCCCAGCAGATGCAGTGTCGCCGGCCACGGTCGCGGGACGGAGCCGCCCTCCTACAATTATTTCACTGCGCCGCGCTCAACGCGCCGCCCACTGCCTCTTGGTCGCGGGACGGAGCCGCCCTCCTACAATTATTTCACCCTACCGAAACACGCTTATCGATCCGCATTCCGCATTCCGCATTACGCTTTATCGGCCATACGATCCGCAAACGCCCGCAACGGTTTCGCCGCGTTGTCCAGAATGGGCGCGCCATGGCCCAGGCAGAGGACATCCGGCTCTAATGCGGCCAGCCGTTGCAGCGAACGGATGTCTTCGGCCATGTCCACCGTGAAGGCGGCCGGTGGCAAGCCCAGACCGGTGGGCCAATGCCCCAGCACGTCACCGCCGAACAGGATGCGGCGCTCCGGCTGCCAGAACGCCAGATGGCCGGGGGTGTGGCCGGGCGTAGCGATCACCTGGAGGCCGCCCAGCACCTCCGGCAGCCAGTCGCCGTCGGCTAGTTCCCGCGCCACCGGCACCGGGTCGGCATACTGGTCCGCCCCGCCCCGCATCAGGCGGCCCACAGGCGACAAGTCGGCATCCTTCGGCGCACGCGGATAAGGCAGCTGCCCTTCCAGCACGGGGCGATCAGCCGATCCCACCATCACCGGCGCGCCGGTGGTCGCTTGCACCTGCTGCAACCCACCCACATGATCCAAATGCCCATGCGTGATCAGGATGCGCTTAACCCGGCCCGGCGTAACGCCCGCCGCACTCAATTGGGCTAAGATCGTCTTGGCCGACTGCTTGATGCCACAATCAATCAGCGTCAGCCCATCGCGGTCGCGGATACAATAGACCCGGCCCACCACAAAGCCGGTAAAAGCGTACACAGCCGGCACCAGTTCACGCATAAGTCGCTACTCCTGTCGCCAATTAAGGGGCCAACCGTTCGCGCAACCAGCCGCCGGTCGGCAAGCGGCGATAGCGCAAACGGTCATGCAGGCGGCTGGGCCGGCCCTGCCAGAACTCGATACTGTCGGGCACCACCCGATAGCCACCCCAGTGCGGTGGGCGCGGGATTGGCCCGTCGGCAAAGCGCGCCGTCACCTCCGCCAACCGCTGCTCTAGCGCGGTGCGGTCGGCGATCACGCGGCTTTGCGGCGAGGCCCATGCGCCCAGGCGGCTCCCTGCGGGGCGGCTCACGAAATAGGCATCCGACTCGGCGGCAGCCACCGGCGTGACCGCGCCTTCGATACGGATCTGCCGCTCCAACTCGGCCCAGTAGAAGACCAACGCCGCCCACGGATTAGCCGCCAGTTCGCCGCCTTTGCGCCCATCATAGTTGGTGTAGAAGACGAAGCCCTGCGGATCAAAGCCGCGCAACAGCACCATGCGTGCCGAGGGTCGCCCATCAGGGCTAGTAGTCGCCAGGGTCATGGCGTTCGGTTCGGGCAGATTGGCGGCCAGCGCATCGGCGGCCCAGCGGCCAAACTGCACGAACGGATCGGGGGCGGCTTCGGCTTCGTCCAGCCCGCGTTGGGCATACTCATGGCGCAAGCGGGTTAGGTCCATGCCTAATGGCCTCCGAAGAACTGTAGCACCAACAGATAGACGTTGGCGACCGCGATGCCGCCGGCGACCGTCCAACTCAGCGCCTTCAGCCAGCGCGGGTTGACGAACTCACCCATCTTGGTCCGGTCGCTGGTGAATTGTATCAGGGGAAACACGGCGAACGAAAGCTGCATACTCAGCACGACCTGCGACAGGATGAGCAGGCTATTCACTGCGTTATCCCCCGCCCAGATGATCACCCCCACCGCCGGCACAATCGCCAGCAAGCGCGTGATCAGGCGGCGCAGCCACGGAGCCAAGCGGATATGCAAGAAGCCTTCCATCACAATCTGGCCCGCCAGCGTGCCGGTCAGGGTCGAGTTTTGGCCCGAAGCCAACAGCGCCACCGCGAACAACACACTCGCCACCGATGTGCCTAACAGCGGCGTGAACAGTTGGAACGCATCTTCGATGCCCGCCACGCCTTCGTGCGTGGTGCCGTGGAACGTCGCGGCGGCCAGGATCAGGATCGCCGCGTTGATAAACAACGCCAGCATCAGCGCGACGCTCGACTCAATGGTGGCGTGCTTGACGGCTTCGCGTTTGGCCGGCAGGCTGGTGCGATCATAGGCCCGGCTCTGCACAATAGACGAATGGAGGTACAAGTTATGGGGCATCACCGTTGCGCCCAGGATGCCGATAGCGATGTACAGCGCATTCGGATTCGTGACCACCTCGGCGCGCGGCAGGAACCCGGCGAAGACGGCGGCCCATTGCGGCTGCACGATCAGGAGGTCGATCATAAAGCAGACACCTATTGTGGCGATCAGCGTCATGACCAGGGCTTCGACATAGCGGAAGCCTTTGTTTTGCAACAGCAGAATCAGCAGCACATCGCCGGCGGTCAGCAGCACGCCGGCCAGCAAGGGCAGACCGAACAGCAGTTTGAGCGCAATCGCCGAACCGATCACTTCGGCGAGATCGGTGGCGATGATCGCGATCTCGCACAACAACCACAGCGTCACGCTGACTGGGCGCGAATAGGCATCGCGGCACGCCTGAGCCAAATCACGCCCCGTGGCGATACCCAGCCGCGCCGACAAGGCTTGCAGCAAAATCGCCAACAGGTTCGAGATTAGGATAACCGACATTAACAGGTAGCCGAATTGCGCGCCGCCGGCCAAATCGGTCGCCCAGTTGCCGGGGTCCATATAGCCGACCGCAACCAAGAAGCCGGGGCCGACAAAGGCCATATAGCGTCGCCATTGCGGGCCACCTTGTGGCACCGCAATCGTACTGTGGATTTCCGGTAGGCTCGCGGTGGACTCGGTGCGCCAGCCGCGTTCCGTGTCACGCGGTTTCCGAGGTATAGTTGCCATTGTACCATGCTCCTAAAAATCGGAAAAATAGTGAACGAAGGATCCTATCAGCAGGCCAATTGGGTGCGATCCAGCGTCGGCGGCGCGGCTCCGCCCGCTGCCGCCAAGCTGGGAGTGACACGCACCCGTTCGGCGGCGGCGAGGCTGACCGTGCAAGGCCGGCTTGCCTCTGCCGGTCCCACCAGTAGATGCAGTGACCCGGCGAACGGTTCGCGTTCGGTGACGACCAGGGGTACACCGGGATACATCCCCTGCTTGGCTAGATAGCGCAGCAGGTCGGCATCGCCGTCGCCCACGCTGCCGATGGTGGCCGGTTGGCCGACCGGCAGCCGCGCCAACGGCAGGCCCGCCGGGTGGGCCAGTTCGCCGCCCGGTGTAGGGATGGGGTGGCCGTGGGGGTCCACTTGCGGGTCGCCCAGCGCAGCAGCGATGCGCGCTTCGAGCGTGGGGCTGATATGATGCTCCAACCGCTCGGCTTCGTCATGCACTTGATCCCAACTGAGGCCCAGCTTTTCGGCCAAATAGAGTTCCAGCAAGCGGTGGCGACGCATCACCCGCAGCGCCATCTGCTCACCCTCGACCGTCAGATACACGCCCTGATAGGGCACATAGGTCGCTAGATCCACCTGCGCCAGCCGGCCCATCATGTTGCTCACCGAAGCCGGGGTCAACGCCAACCGCTCGGCCAACGCCGACGTGCCCACCGCCGGCCCCGCGCCCGCCGGCCAGGGTTCGCCCCCGCCCGCCTCTTGCTGTAGCTGATAGATGGCTTTAAGATAGTCTTCCACTGTGGCGCTGGTCATGGCAGATGCCTTTCACGCTAAAGCCAACTCATAATTTAGATGCCTCTAAATCTTATCATAGTATCGGTTAAAAGTCAAGAGGCACAAGGTCCAAGTTTACGCTTCGTCGAGGCAAAAACCGCTCCACCCCATCTGCCAAGCGCGACGTAGAGTAGGAGGGGGCTGTGTCCCCTGAAAGTGGACGGCGGCCGCACGCAATTACACTTGGCACACCAGAGAGCCTTCCTTATCGAGGGACGCAGCCCCC
>JALYUO010000853.1 GCA_030853735.1 Chloroflexota bacterium | reverse complement strand
GTTGTGGGAGAAGCCGAACTGGTTGATATTGTTGGTAATCCATGTACTCCCTGCAGACGACCAGTGGAAGCTAGAGTAACCAGCATAACTCCCGCCGGCGGGGTTGTTCGGATCGTAGTCACCGTAGAGCGTGCCACTTTCCACTGTGTACTGACTAGGATAGGGTCCGGCATAGCCTTCTGTAATCAACCAGGCAAAGGCGGCATGGCTTGTGAGAGCGAAGAGCACAAGCACACTTGCAGCGGTAACCAACCTGAAACGTATGCGTCGCATCGTAGTCTCCTCTAAATAGATCATTGAAATCAGCCGATACAGCAGCCTAACGAAGGCAATTCAAGATTACCACCAATTACCAACCGCGTCAATGAGTAATACTACTCGTTTCTTAGATACGGTGCAGCGCAGGGCTTTTCTATTCCCCAGAGCATGGCACCTAGCAGTTTCCAATTGCTTTTAAGAGTATTATTACTCTATAACGAGACTCCAGATCGGCTATAATGAGCCTAGTGGACTGAGACTAGGCAACTTTTGGCACAAGGAGCGAGACGACGGTCACTACGGGTGGATTCGTCGCCCTACCACTTATGAATCACACACCCTCCTCCTCGCTGGCCCCGGAGTTCCCGGCGTATCTTCTCGACAGCTACAGTGATCGGGAGCGGCTCTATGGGCAGTATGAATTAGTGCGGGCCGAGGTCCATGACGGCTTAGAGCGGGCGCTGGCGCTAGGCGGATTGCCGACCGCTGCCGCCACCGCTGAGTGGCGGGCGCTTGATGTCGGTTGTGGCGAAGGACTGTTCGCCGCCGACATTGTGCGCCGTTATCCCCACGTTCAGGTGGTCGGCTTTGATCGCGACCCCGAAGCCATTCTGACCGCCGCAACCGTCTTTGGGCGACCGGGTAGCCTGGATTTCTATGTCCATGATGTGTGTCAACCGCTCCCGGCCCACTTCAGCGCAGGGTCTGACACCACGTCCGCTCGGGATTTCGATCTGGTGTTTGCGAACGTGGTCCTCATGCATATCCGCGAGGTGCAGCGCGCGTTGACAAATCTAGCGGACGCGCTCCAACCGGGCGGCGTAATCTACACCCGCGATTGGGATCCCGTTCCCCTCCCCTTCCCCCACCCGTCCTTCCAGGCGTTATCCATCGCTGGTGTGGCCGCGCTAAATCGCACCGCGTGCCCAGACTTCACCGCCCAGACTCCTACCTACCTCGCGGATGCAGGCTTCACCGATATCACGAGCAGTCGGCATACCTACACCATCGGCGGTCCCACGCTTGCCGGGCAACGGATGTTGCACAACCTGATTAGCGGTTTTCAGGCGGCCCGCAGTGCGTTAGTCGAACACTTAGCCTTGCTGAGTGCGGCGGAGTATGATCAGCACCTCCAGCGGTTAGCGACCGAGATCACGCCGGCGATGGCCTGCGCGATGGTCATGGTCACAACGGTCGCCCGTAAGCCGGACCGCTAAGGGTCGGATCATGGCTACTGCCGCGCCCGAGGTGAAAATCCTGTTTCTCTCCGCGCATTGGCTGTGGGCGCAAGCTATGCAACTGCTGCTGGAAACGCGCTTCCCAGCGTTCAAGGTGCAACCCTGCGTCACGGAGGGCGGAGTCAGTCTGGCCCTGCGGCAGGCCGTCGTGGCGGCCCCGCAGGTGGTGGTCGTCTCACTGGATAATCCGGCGGCGGATCTGGCGGTGGTGCAGAGGATCCAACCGCTGATTGGACCGACCCCCTTGCTGGTCCTCTGTTCGCAATATCTGTTGCCGGCGCTGCCCACGTTAGAGGCGGCCGGCGTGCGTGGGGTGATAGGATCACGGGCCGGTGTGGAAGACCTGGTGGCGTTGATTTATGCGCTGGTGGACGACCGCGCCGATCCCCTGCCCCAGCAATATTTGCGGGCGGTGCGCCCGCTCTACCACCAGACCCTACCGAGTGTGCTCACCTTGCGGCAACGGGAACTGCTGCGCTTAGTAGCGAACGATTTAACGGATCAGGAGATTGCCAGCCAGTTGGGTTTGAGCGTGCGGACCGTCAGCAACCAGCTCTATCACCTGTACAAGCAACTGGGCGTGCGCGGACGGGCGGGAGCGGCGGTGCTGGCCCTCGTGCGGGGTTGGATCCCCCTGCCCTCCGTTGCTCCTAGTGGTGTGGCCCGCATCCCAAGCACTGCGAGCTCCGACACCGGGCTGACCTTAGCGATCCTGACAGACGATCCCACGGCAGCGCAGTAACGGGGAGTCTGCGGGCTATCCTACCGCTCCGCCCGCAACGCCGCCGGCACATCCGCCAGGTCGGACAACACGCGAAAGTAGTAGGCCATTTTGTTCGTGATACTACCGGTGCCCTGCTTGCCCTGATACGTCCGCACCCGCTGCCGCGCTTCATGGAGCAGCGCCACGAATGCCGCCTCGTCTAGCCCACTGGCCTGCCAGAGTCGGTGGGCCTGGATGCTGTTGGCGGCTTTGTGATCTGCATCGCCGAGTTCGCTGCTATGGTCGAAGATCACGCCGGCGAGGTACGGCGAATGCGGGCCGGTGTAGCGGCGGGTCGCACGCGGCCGGGGCGGGGGTTTCGAGTCGGCTCCCTCAGCAGGATCAGCAGGGGGGCTGATGCCAAGATTCTTTCCTTCTGCGGGTGGTCCCGCCGCAGGTAGTCGCTCAGGAGCCGGGGCGGCGGGGTGCGTCCGTTACGGCGCATTTTTTGCGGCGCGGGGTGATTCGAATCATTCGTATTTGTGCGTGCTGCTGTTGCCGTTAGGCGCTCGGCTCATCATCGAACATCCCCAGTTGCGGCCCCTGCGCCAGCCGCCGTTTCTCCGCCCGCTCCACGTCCTGGATACTCTGCGTGGGAGTCGGCAAATCCTCCGGCATGGTCCCGCCGAGCTCGGCAATCGTTTGCCGCACCTTCCGGCCGACCGCGTAATGGGCCGCATTCGCCGCGTCTGCGCCTTGCACGCCCTCCCGCCGGATCTTCTCTTCGGCCTGCGTCGCGCGGAAGAGGTTCGCGGCCAATTCCGTGGTTCCCATATGATCCAAGATCTTTTGTTTGGGCGCGAGCCCTTTGCGGCGGTGGATGTCGGCGGTGTGTTCACCGGCGTATAAGCCTTCATAGACGCTATCCTGGAAGATAGCAAAGTCAGCCGGGCTGATCACGCCGGCCGTGCGCGCGGTGGCAAAGAGCGCACTATTATGATCCGCCAGTTGATGGCGCGCATAGATCCGCCGCTGATCGGCGGTCAGCCCGGCCAGTTCATCGGCTTGTTCGGCGCGGCGGGTCTGCACGGCGAAGTAGGTCTGCCCCAAAGCGACGATCTCCTTGGCCGGATCGGCGTTCTGGATCGTGAGGTAGCAGCCGTAGCGCGAGAGGTGGATATCAGCGACTTTGCGCTGCGCGCCGGACCCCACTTCGACCATATCGCTCACATGGGCGAAATGGTCAGCGACTGGTTGATCACTTTGCGCGCAGGCCAGTTCGCCCTTGGCCAGCGCGTTGCGGAACTTGCCGTATTCGGTGTAGCCCAGCAGGCGTGCCAACGCGCGGGCTGACCAATATTCGGTTCCAGCGGGGGTGGCATGGCGGATCTGCTCGAAGGGCGATCCCGCCGTCGGGTCTAGCGTCATGGTGGTCTCCTTTAGTAGCGGGGTTCGTGCGGGTCACGGTAATGCACCGCGCGTGATGAAACATACAGGGGGCGGTAGCGGCGGGGCCGCAACGTCTGGCTTACCGCCCTACCCCTAACTCTGTCGGCACATCGGCCAGGGCGGCGAGGACACGGAAGTAATAGCCCATTTTGTGCGTGATGCTGCCCGCGCCCTGCTTGCCCTGATAGGCACGTACCCGATGCTGCGCCTCATGGAGCAGCGCCACAAATGCTTCCTCCTCTAGCCCACTGGCCTGCCAGAGCCGATGGGCCTGCGTGCTGTTGGCGGCTTTGTGGCGGCAGGGGCCGGATCAGGCGGCAGCAGCGTGTCCCCGGTAGCGCTAGGGCACGGGCGCGGTGCGCGTAACGCGGAGAGTCGCGGCAGCCTCAGCGGTGAGGGTCGCACTGATGCGCGTTACGAGCGCCGGGATGCCGGCCGCAAAGGTCGCCTGGTTCGCCGCATTGAACGCATCCATAGTGCCCACGATATGCGCCATCGCGGTCGCTGTTAACGGCGGGGTCTGCGCGCTGTAGGTCGCGGCGGCGGCCGTCGCCTGGCCGATGTCGGTTGCCAGGCGTTGCTGCGCGGCCCCATCGGACGTGGCCGGCGCGGTGACGGTAGGGCGGACCGCCGCGGCCGGGGGGATCGGCGGGGCGGTGGCGGGTCCGGCGATGCAGCCCGGCAACAGCAGCAACGGCACGAGCACAATCCACCAGCGCGGTGTCGGCCAGCCACCCCTAGAACCATCCGTAACAGACATCAGAGACTCCTCCTCGGCTCCTTACGATGCAGCCGGCATCCGCTGCAATCAGTCATCCGCGGGGTCCTACCGCCCCGCGCCCAACTCCGTCGGCACGCCCGCCAGGGCGGCGAGGATGCGGAAGTAATAGCCCATCTTGTTGGCAATGCTGCTGGTCCCCTGTTGGCCCTGGTAGGTCCGCACCCGCGCCCATGCGGCGTGCAGCAGGGCCACGAACGTGTCTTCGTCCAGCCCACTACCGTGCCAGAGCCGTAACGCCTGGGTTCATTCTTTTTGCTCACTATTCGACAAGGGCTGCGCCTGCGCGAGGGCCGCTTGCGCTTGCGCCGTCGTTGTGGCCCACCCTTCGAGGAACGCTAGCACATCCGCAAATCGCTGCTGCTTAATGTGCTTGTAATCGGGGGCTTGAAACCGGCGGTGGACTTCGGTCCAGACGGCGGCGTAGTGGCTTTTGCCGTCCGCCAACCCGAGTAGTGTCGCGACCCCGGTCACGGCGCTTTGCACAGCGGCGGCCTGTTCATCCGTCAGCACCTGGGCCGGGTCGAGGCGCTGCTCGACGGCTTCCAGCCGCTGGTTGAGGTTGCGCACCACCTGCCCGGCCCGATCCAGGCGCGTATGCGCGTCGGCCGTGCGCTGGGCGACGGTAATTTGTTCCTCCAACACCCGCGCTAAGGCGAGGTGCAAATCGCGCAATTGCACCAGATCCTGCACCGCCGGCGAGGGGACCGCCAGCGCGGTACGGGGCTCCCCCTGAAAGTAGCGCCAGAGGGCTTGCGCGCATTCGCGTTTGTAGCGCGTGATCGTGGCTTGCAACTCCGGGCGTACCCGCCCCGTATCCACGTTTAACAGCCAGACATTCAACAAATCGACCCGCAAGGCAAACATGGCCCGCTGGCGGCCATCGGCTCCGGTCATGCGGAGGGTTTGGGTGCCTTCGGCCAGAAAGGGTTCGCGTTGGATGCGGGCCCGCTGCCCGTTGGGGGCGAGGCCCAGCGCATCCGTAATGGGCCGCAGCGCCACATAGAGATTACCGTCCGGGGCTAAGGCGACCGGCAAGGCATCACTATAAAAGGGTACGACTTCTTGCCGGGTGGGCACCAGGGCGGTGTTGGTTTCCACCGCCCCTAACTCTTCGTCCATCGTTCTCCTCGCAACCGGTCACGTCACATGACTGGTTGATCGGCAACTGGTAACATGACGTGACCAGTTGCCAGAAATAAGGTGGGTGTCCACCCACCATCGTATGTCTGTTGCGCCTGCTACCGTCCCGCCCCCAACTCCGTCGGCACATCCGCCAGGGCGGCGAGAACGCGAAAATAGTAGCCCATCTTGTTCGTGATACTGCCGGTACCCTGCTTGCCCTGATAGGTCCGCACCCGCTGCCGGGCCTCATGCAACAACGCTACGAACGCCGCCTCGTCTAGCCCACTCGCCTGCCAGAGCCGGTGGGCTTGGGTGCTGTTGGCGGCTTTGTGGACCCCATCACCGAGTTCCGTGCTGTGGTCGAAGATCACCCCGGCGAGATAGGCGCTATGGGGGCCGGTGTAGCGCCCGGCGGCTGCGGGTGTGTCCGCCAGCGGGGATTGCGCTGGGGATCCCCCCGCCGGCGTAGCAGGGAGGCTGATGCCACGATTGCTTCCTGCGGCGGCGGGAGTCCGTCCGGTGCGGCGCGTTTTTGGGGGCAGGCTGGGATTCGAATCCTCTTGTGATTCTGTTTCTTGTACGGCTGTTTCTTGTGTGTGTATCTCGTGCACAAGGGCTGGTTCACCGGGTACACCCCCCTGGTGTACCCCATGCACAAGGCTTGTGTTCCCGGTGTACAAGGGGGGGCCGGCCTTGCGGAGTTGGTAGGTGGTCGGCTCATTGCCGCGCGCGGCGGAACGATTACGCTGCACCAACAAGATGCCCCGCGCTTCGAGGCGGGCAATCGCGCGAATGGCCCCGCCCTTACTGACCCCCGCGCCGCCATCTAAGCGCCGTCCCTCCCGCGTGGTAATGCCGTCCGTAATCTGGCTCAAGCTGACCGTATCCGCCGGCTTTTTGAAGCCATAGGTGCGGCGAATGATGTACAGCAACACGCGGATTTCCACGTCCGTCAGCAATGGTAAGAGGACATCAAAGAAACTATCGGGCACGTTGGTGTAGTTCGGATCCTCAAAGCCGGCCCACCCGGTTAAGGGCGGGGGCAGTTCGGCGGTATCACTCACAAGACACCTCCGCCCCCCGCCCCTGCCGGCTCCACGGATCGCTCGTCGGATGCTCCGGCAGCGCGCAGAGCAGCCTATGTGGTATTTTCGGCATAAAAAGCCCCTCCGCCTATTGACAGAAGGGCGACGCTTTGCTATGATAGGGGTGTTGGGACCTATCAAGAGCGGCGTGGCCTTCCGCGAACAGGCTACAAAGCGACGAATTTTGAGAACCCGCTTGTTATCAGCAAGCGGGTTCTGTCATTTCCCCGCTGATATAAATGGCATCACACGTCCGGCGGATTAGCCTGACATGATCTATAGTCCTTCCTAACCGCGCAATCGCGGGGCTGGCCGCTACCCCTGGTCCGCCCCCTGGCCGGCCGCCTGGCGTAAGGCCCGCGCCAAAAGCGTCGCTTCGTGGGCTGCGGCTTCCAACTCCTCCGCCAGCCCCAGCCGCTGGGGCGGAGGCACATCGGTGGGTTGGAGTCGGCTCACATAGTTGGCAAAATGGCGGGTGGGCCGGTAGGCCCGATCCACCGGCTGACCGGGCCCGATCAGTTCGTGGCGCGACACCCGTTGGGGGGGATCGCTCCCCGCCGGGAAGTCTTCCGGTTCCCGCAGGACGTGGCGCAAGCCCGCTACCGAGTCAATCGCAATGGCCTCCCCTGGCGTGGGTGCGTCCGCTGCCGAGCTACTACCGGCCTGCAATATTGGCTCAATTTGAGCCAAATTCGCACCATTGTAGTTTGCACCTGAGCTACTACCGGCCTGTAATATTGGCTCAATTTGAGCCAAATTCGTAGGGGTGTAGTAGCCGCTATCCAGTTGGCCTAACGCCGCGTTAATACTCAAGTCCCCGGCATCTACCGCATCCAGCAAGGCCGGCCCCTTGTCTAAAATGGTGAGTAAGCGGGCGATCCGGTTGCGATCAACACCGAGGTGTTCGGCTAACTCCCGCCGACTCATGCCTAGCGCGTCTAACAGACGGTGGTACTGGCGGGCTTCGTCGCCGGGCAGCAGGTCTTCCCGCTGGAGGTTTTCCAGGGCGGTAATGACCTGGGCGGCGGTATCATCGACCCCCTGGCGGACCAGGGCCGGGATGCTGTCCAACCCCGCCGCCTGGGCGGCTCGGTAACGCCGTTCCCCGGCTAGGATCTCATAACGCTCCGTGTCCTCCACGGGGCGGACCAGGATCGGTTCCAGGACCCCGTGGGCCCGGACCGAGGCCGTCAGTTCCCCCAGGGCCGCTTCATCGAAATGCTGCCGCGCTTGATGGGGGTTGAGATCAATGCGATCCAACGGAATGTGCCACGCCTCGGCCAGCCGGGGACCGGGGCCACTGGGGGCCAGCACGGCGGGGCGGGGGCGGAGGGTCACCGGTGGACGATTAGTAGGCACGGCGGATCACCTCCTGGGCCAGCGCCATATGGGCAAAGGCGACCTCATTACGTGGGGCATAGACCGCGACCGGGGCGAAATGGCGACCATCGAGCGCCGCATCCACCCGTACCGGGATCGTGGTGGTGAACACCAGCTCCCCATAGCCGGCTCGCACGGCCGCTTCGATTTCATCGGCCAGCGCCCCTTGCTGGCGGTTGACCATCGTCACCAGCACCCCGAAATGTTGCAAGGGGGGGCTGCGAAACTGGTTGACTTCGTCCATGCTGAGAAACACTTTATCCAGGTGGCGGTAGGCTTTGTCCTGGGCCTGGACCGTAATCAGGGCCCCGTCGGCGGCATAAAAGGCATTAGTGGTCAGGGTCGAGAGGTTGGGCGGGCAGTCCAGCAGGATAAAATCGTAGGCGCTGCGGAACGGATCCAGGGTGCGTTTGAGGCGGAGTTCCCGCCCGTTCGAGACCCCCGACAGGGTGTTTTCGACATCCACCATCGTATCCAGGCTGCTGGGGATCACGTCAAAGCCCACCCCGGCCCATTCACAGCGCACCGTGGCCGGGAGGACCGCCGTGCGGGCGGTGAGGGCGGCGGCGAGGGTGGGAGCGGCCGGCAGGACCCCCAATCGCTCCGAGAGATCGCCCTGGGGATCCAGATCGACCACCCCGACCCGCTGGCCCAGCGCGGCCAGGGCGTAGGCCAGATTGACGGTGGTAGTGGTCTTACCCACCCCCCCGGCATGATGGGCCACGGCCAGAATCCGCCCGGTGGTGGGGGCGGGGAGCGTATCGCTGTCACCCAGGTAGGCGGCCAGGGCCGCTTCGGGAATCCGATACTGGCCGCCGGGGGTTTTAATGGCCCGCAGTTCCCCCCGCCGGATATGGCGGGTCACGGTCTGCTCGGTGACCCCTAAGCGCCCCGCGACCTCGGCGGGCGAGAGTAATTGGCTCATGCGGCCTCCCTGCTGCGTCAGCGTGTTCATGTTGCTCCTATCATACGGTAAAGTTGAATAACTGTCAATAGGGTATGGGGTGTGAATCCACAATGCGGCGTAGCGACGCGACCGGAGGCGGGTCGCGCCGCCTGGATCTGCTTAGGCGGGTGCGTCACCATACGGCCTGCCGTCGGTAGAGCGGCCCGCTGCGGATTCCGGGGCGGCGGACCCGCCTGATTCTTACCCAATTCTGCACTCCTTCTGCACCCCTTGTGTCGGCACGGTGCGATACTAGACCGTAGACGGGCGGACCGGGTCACGCAAGGGGTGATCGGGTCCGTCCGATAGTTTTGTGGGGTCCGCCGCAGCCGGTGGACCCAGCCCCCATCAGCGGAACCCCGCGCGCGGGCGGGAAGGCGCGGAGGATCGGATGAAGCGTCCCCTCGATAAGCAGGCGTTCGCCGTTGGCGTAGTCGCCGGGACCGGGCTGGGGGCGCTGGGTGGCCTGCTCCTCGGTCCGCTCCTCCTTGGCCTTGCGCTGGGGCTGGTGCTCGGATTGGCCTGTGGGCTGCTGTTGAGCGCCTTGTTCAACGGCATCGCCCAATAGCGCCCGGTGGCGGCGCGACCGAGCGGCCCCGTCACGACGGCGGCGGCCCCGGCCCACACAGATCGGCCAGCACCGCGAAGTAGTAGCCCATCTTGTTGCCAATACTCCCCAGCCCTGCTTGCCCTGATACGCCCGCACCCGCGCCCGCGCCGTGTGGAGCCGGGCCACGAAGGTCGCTTCGGAGTGGCCGCTGGCTACGTACAGCCGCAGCGCCTGAGTCACGTTGGCCGCCCGATGGGCTGTGTCGCCTAGTTCCGTGCTATGGTCGCAGATGATGGCGGCGATATAGGGATTGTGGGGCGGTGGGGCGGGAGCCGCCGCCGGGGGCGCGGGGTCCGCAACGAGAACCGGGGTCGGGGGCGTAGGGGCCGTAATGGGAACCAGGGCCAACGGCGCGGCGGTCGGGCCAGTGGCGGAGGGAGCAGGCACCTGCATGGGCAGAGGCGCGGCCACCACTTGCGTTGGTGCGCGGTCTGGGAC
>JALYUO010000827.1 GCA_030853735.1 Chloroflexota bacterium | reverse complement strand
CCGCTACACCTTGTGTCAATTCTGTACGCGCTCGGCAACCTAATGCTCTGGCAGCACCTAAATCATTTCTTTGTATGTAGTAGCTTTTCGTTGCGATTGGTGCGGTTGGCAAAGGCGTAGGTGTACTGGTCGGCATAGCTGTCGGCGTGGCGCTGGGGCCGGGTGGGGCCGGAGTGCCTGCTGAATACTCAATAGCCAGCGACAGTCCCCCTGCACCATTTTCGGCATAATCTAGTTCAAAGGGATAAAAACCGGCAGTTGGGAAGCGAATCGTTTCGGCAGCATTGCCGTAACCACCGGTGTTGAATTGGCCCATCATTAAATAATTACGAAAGGTGGTGGTCGGCCACGGAGTCGGCCCAGGATACGGAGGCGTAGGGGGGCGGGGCGGCGCAAAGGTGCCGCCTAACCAGCTAGGTTGAACCCCGCTGCTGTCACGGTTGGGACCGAGTCCTAGAATGAAACCATCGTCGCTGTAAATGTTAAGAGTAATGTCACCGGCTTCCGACACATAGAGGTCACCACTAAAGACGGCCTGAAATCCACTGAGATTCCCTAGCCCAGCGCTTGCTGTAGGGTTACCAAGCACCTGTGCCGGAATCTCGACACAGGGATTAGTCACAACCAGATCCGTGAACGGTCGGGTGTCACGATTAACCACGGGAGTGATCGTGCAGGGACTCATACTGCCTGGGTTAAAGTTCAAAGCAGAGAACGACTTGCTAAATACCCATGGCGTTTGCGTCGCTACTGTAAATATGGCACTGTTGCCGGTAAAGAAGCGACCGTCCAAACTGCTAACATAGACGGTTGGAATATGAGCGGGTGGCGTAAGCGTTACGTCCACCACATCAACGGGCGCTGGGGTCTCTGGCGCTGCTGTCGCCAAAGGCGTAGGCGTAGCGGTGCCGGTCGCGGTCGGGGTATCTGTAGCCCCGACGACTTGATAGCTGTGGTCAGCAATCATCTGCACCTGCGGTCCGGCAATTTGCTGCAAGCGAATATGCGGAAGTTGCACAAGCAGTGCTGAGTGCATCCCTGGTGGGTGCTTGGCGGCGCTGCCGGCAAGAGTGGTCATGAACAACGTTCCTATAGTATTCAAGATAAAGATTCCGAATTTTGCCAGCCCTGTGCAAGATCAATGAGGCATCCGTTTTTCGGAATCTTTATCTTGAATACTATAGCAGTACCATACTGCATAGCGCAAAAATCGCCCGCCTATACGCGCTAGGCTTGGTGGCACGATAGGTATTAACAGCCTGCAGTAGGCGTGATGAGAGTTTCACAGGCAAGTCTCCAATAATTGCGTAACGACAAGCAGCACACCACTAATTATTACACCACTACTATATCACCATTTGAGCGGCTATGCAACAGGTCAAGCAGACCAAACCGGGCAAGAAAGCGGGCGGATCGCTGCCTCGCCGCGCATTGTCTTTTGCCGCCGCCGCGCTTATAATAGGGCGTGCGAACGGCGACGGGCTGCGGCCCGATGGATAGGCTTATTTTGAAGGAGCGTCGGCATGGTCCCCAATCAGAAAATGATCCAGCAGTTGCAGGCCAAGATGATGAAAATCCAGGAAGACCTGGGCCACGAGACGGTCGAAGGCGCGGTCGGCGGCGTGGTGACGATCACCATGACCGGCCACCACGAGGTCAAGGCGGTCAAGATTGACCCCGCCGCCGTAGACCCCGACGATGTGGAGATGCTGGAAGATACAATGGTCGCGGCCTTTAACCAAGCGCTAGAAAAAGCCTCGGCCCTGGCCCAGGAACGCATGAGCGCCGTGACCGGCGGCATGAAGATCCCCGGCCTGTTCTAAGCGCCCGCGCCCCGCGCAGAGAGAGTGCCTGTGACCCCAGAAGTTGTGGTCGAAGAGGCCCGTCCCGCCGCCCGCCTGCCTACCCTGGAGACGGCGGGCACGGGGGATTTGCTGCGCCATATGGCCTTGAGCGGCGGGATTGTGGCGGTCTTTTTGCTGCTGCTGGTCGCGCTGATTGACACCGCCGGCGGCATCGGGCGGCCTTTTGGCGGCTATACCCTCAACACAGTCTATGGCGTGGTGGACAACCCGGCCCCCGGCGCGTCCGACCTCGGCGGCCCGCGGCCCAGCGACCGGCTGCTGCTGGTAGACGGCCAATCGCCCACCCTGCTCGGCGATCTGTTTGAGCAGGCGGCGCGTGCCGGGCGGCCGCTGCAATATCGCGTGGCGCGCCGCGACCCCAACGGCCAGTTGACCCCCCTCACCGTCAGTGGCGGCACCACGATCTTCCACCTGAGCCACTGGCTGCAAATCTATGGAGCCGGTCTGTTGCTGGCGACCGTCTGGTGGGCGCTAGGCACCTTCCTCTATGTGGTAGGCCGCCACCGCCGGATCCACCAGCTTTTCCTGGCCCTCAGCCTGATGTTGAGCGCGCTACTGGTGGGCGATCTGCTGGGCAGCACCTACACTTACCAGACCACGCCGCTGGGCGGCACGCTGTTTGCGCCGTTGTATGCGCTGATGATGCCCTTGTGCGGCGCGGCGCTGTTGCGGCTGTCGTCCTATTTTCCATTGACCAAGCCGGCGGTGTTGAGTCACCCGCGCTGGGGCTTAGTCGTCTATGCTATCGGCGGGGCGCTGGGCCTGTTCAACGCAATCCTCACCGCCTTGCGGGCCCACCCACTCGATCCGGTGACGCTCACGCTCGCGCCGCTGTGGTGGCAATGGGTCAGCAGCGCCGCGTTGCTCTATACGGTGTTCGCCGTGCTGATGCTGGCCGCCGGGCTGGGCTATGATCGCCGCCGCACCCACGACCCCATTGTGCGCCGCCAAGTGCGGATCGTCGGCCTGGGCCTGCTGTGCGGCGTACTGCCGCAGGTGCTGGGCGAATTGCTGCCGATTGCCTTGCGGATGCGCCCACTGGTAACGCAGAGCGTGGGCTATGTGTTCCTGATCGCCGCGCCGGTGGCCCTGGCCTACGCCATCGTGCGCTACCGGTTGTTCGACATCAGCCGTGTGATGCAAACGGGCGTGGCCTACCTCGTCGTCAGCAGCATCCTGCTGGGGGTATATTTCCTGTTGGTCACGGCGCTGCAAGCCCTGTTGCGCGAACTCACCGGCGGGAGCTCCGACCTAGTGGCGATTGTCTCCACGGTCGGCGTGGCCGTGCTGTTTGCGCCGCTGATCGCCCGCGGCCAGCAGGCCACTGAGCGCGTGCTGTTTCGTGAACGCTTTTTGCTGCGCCAAGCGTTGCGCGATTTTGGTGCCCAGGTCGCCACCGGCTACGAACTAGACCCCTTGGCCGACGCGCTGGTAGACGAAATCCGCCGCCTATTGCGCGTGCCGGCGGCGGCGCTCTATCTGTGCCGCGACGAGAGCGGCGACACGCGCCGGCTGGAGCGGGTGCGGGCGCGCGGCCCCATGCTCTCCTCCACACGGGCGCTGATCGCGGTGCCCGCCGGCTGGGTGCAGGCGACCGTGGCCCGGCCCGCCGCCGTAGATCTTGACCTGCCGGGCCTGCGCGGAGCCGCCGGCGAAATGTGGCACGACCTACACCACGAAGGCGTGGCACTGGTGTTGCCGTTGGTCGCCGGCGGGGATTTGGTGGGAGTATTGCTGTTGGGGCGCAAGGCCGGCCAGACCGGCTTCCTGCGCGAAGAACTGGAGGTGTTGGAAGCCCTGGCCGGCCAAGCCGCACTGGCGCTGCGTAACGCCCAACTGCTCCAGGACCGCAGCGAACAGGTTCGCCTCCGCAGCGAACTGGACATCGCACGCACGATTCAGCAGCGCCTGCTGCCGGCCCAGGTGCCCGACCTGCCGGGGCTAGAGATCGCCGCCGAGTGCCTGCCGGCTCAAGAGACCAGCGGCGACAGCTATGACCTGCTGACCGATGACGCGGGCACGCTCCATGTGGTCGTCTCAGATGCCTGCGGCAAAAACCTATCGGCGGCCATGCTGATCGCCCTCAGCCGCAACACGTTGCGCGGCGCATTGCAACGCACCGGCGACCCCGCCGCCGCCCTCAGCGAAACGAACCGCGTGCTGACCCCCGACCTGGGGCGCGGCCAGTTCTTGGCGGTCAGTTGCGCCACCATCAGCGCCGGGCCACAACGCGGCGTGTGCGTGGCGAATGGCGGCCAGATGTATCCTATGCTGGCCCGCTGCGCCCCCGACGGCACGGCCCAGTGCGATTTTGTCGAAACGCCCTTGCCGCGCCTGCCGCTGGGCTTGGTGGCCGATCTCGCCTATAGTAGCAGCCCGGCGGTCGCCCTGCAAGCCGGCGATCTGCTGGTCTGCTACAGCGACGGCTTGGTGGATGTGTGCAAAAGCGACGGCACGCACTTCGGCTTCGACCGTCTAGCCGATCTGCTCCGCAGCGCCGCGCAAGCGGGCTATAGCGCCGCCGACACCCTAGCCCTGATCCTGGCGGCGGCGGCCACTTGGGGCGATCTCGATACACCGCAGGACGACATCACGGCGGTCGTGGTGCGCGTGCGCTAACGCTGCAAGACCAATACCGGCGGCTGGGTGTCCTTTGTGGCTCTGTGGTGCAATCCGGCGTTATGAACGGCGGTCAAGCCTGTTGCCGGATGGTGCCCAACGCGGCTATAATCCCCTTATGAACCAACACCTACCACCGCGCCCACCTAAGCCCCCGCCCAGTCCCCGACCCCCGGCCCCCGGCCCCCGGCCCCCGGACAGCGAATACGAAGCCGAGATCATCCCCGGCCTGGGAGCCATGGCGCAGGCGGATCTGGGGGTCCGCGCCGGTGCCGGGCTGACCTTTGTGCCCGCCACGCGGCCTGATGTGATCCGCTTCCGCTACCGGGGCGATGTGCGGGCGCTGCTGGCGTTGCGCTCAGTCGTCGCCCTAGCGCGGGTGGCCTACTTCGCCGTGCCGCGCCCGCAGGGGCTGCTGGGCAACGAGCAATTCAGCCATTTGCTGGGTCTGATTGATGCGGTGCGTCGGCTGCACCCGCCGGGCACGTTTCGCACGCTGCGCCTCAGCGCGGCCGGCGAAGATTCGGCGGTGCTGCTGCGGCTGCGGGCGCAACTGGTGACGCACACTGGCCTGCGTGAAGCCGCCGGCGAGGGCGATCTGTTGCTGCGCCTGCGCCGCGCCGCCGGTGGGGACGGGTGGGAGGCGGTGCTGCGCCTCTCGCCGCGCCCCCTGACCGCGCGGGCCTGGCGGGTCTGCAACTGGCCGGGCGCGCTCAACGCGGTGGTGGCCCAGGCGATGGTGCGGCTGGGTACGCCCAGCACCGGCGACCGGGTGCTGAACCTGGTCTGCGGGTCGGGTACGCTGCTGGTCGAGCGGCTGGCGCTGGGGCCAGTGGCGCTGGCGGTGGGCTACGATACAGACGCGGCGGCGCTGGACTGTGCGACGCGCAACCTAGCCGCCGCCGGCGTGCGTACTGTGCGCTTAGTGCAGGCCGACGCGGGGCAGTTGCCGTTTCCCGCCGGCCTGTTCACCCACCTAGTCGCGGACCTGCCGTTCGGCCAACTGGTCGGATCGCACGTCGAGAACACGCGGCTCTACCCGCGCCTGTTGGCCGAGGCGACGCGCGTGGCGGCCCCCGGCGCACATCTGACGCTGATCACCCACGAAGTACGCCTGCTAGACCGCTTGTTGGCCGCGCCGCCCCTGGCTGCGGCCTGGGAGCCGGTCGAGACGCTGCGGATCACGCTGCCCTTCGGCACAGGCGGACTGAACCCGCGCATCTACTGCCTGCGACGGACGGGGTAACAAGAATGGGGCGCGGATTACGAATGCGTGACGGAAGCGGCAACGTGCTATAATGGGGTAGACCTTTTCAGGGGGCATGAGAGGAGCAAACACCAATGACTGCAACAACTGCGCCGGTGCGTGAGGCGACCGCTACGGCAGATCGGCCCCCGCAGCGATGGCGCTTCACGGTGGACGAGTACGAGCGTATGGGCGCAACCGGAGTATTCGCGCCCGATGCCCGCATGGAATTGATCGAAGGAGAGATTTTCACGATGGCAGCGATTGGCTACCGTCATGCGGCCCATGTGATGTTGCTGGCTGAGTTATTAGGCAGGCACTTTGGCGAAACAACCTTCATTAGTTCGCAAAATCCGCTGCACCTTAGCAAGCACTCGGAACCAGAACCCGATGTAATGGTGCTACAGCGCCGGGCAGATCGCTACCTCACCGCCCTCCCCACACCGGCTGATGTGCTGCTGCTGATCGAAGTCTCCGACACAACCCTGCTCTTTGACCGCAAGCAGAAGCTGCCGCTATACGCACGGGCAGGTATCCTAGAAGTCTGGATCGTCAACCTCGTGAATGACACTCTGGAAATCTGCCGCGCACCGGCCGGCGGGCGATATGGTACGCGGCGCGTGGTCCGGCGCGGCGACACCGTCGATCTGATCGCGTTGCCGGGAGTGCTGTTGGCGGTGGACGATATTCTGCCGCAGCCGCCGGCAGACGTGCCGGACCCGGCAAAGGAGAGCGATCAGCCATGACCACCGTGATAATCCCCGCCGGCCCGCCGACAACCGATCCGATTTACCCCACTTGGCGACCGTTCACCAGCGCGGAATACCAGCGCCTGAGCGAGATCGGCGTGCTGCGCGCCGATGAGCCGGTGGAACTGCGCGACGGTGCGATCATCCAGCGGTTCGACCCCGCCCAGCGCCGGCTGTTCACGGCCACGGAGTATGACTGTATGATCGCAGCGGGCCTTTTACTAGATGATGAGCGGGTGGAGCTGATCGCAGGGGAGATTGTTGAAATGTGTCCTATCGGTAGCCGCCACGCGGTATGCGTAGATAAAGTAAGCCAATTGCTGATACGCCAAGTGACGGAAGCGATCAACGTGCGCGTGCAGGGACCGTTGCGCCTAACGGACACCTGGGAACCAGAGCCGGATATATTAGTCTTGCAACATCCCGCTGACGACTACACCAATGCACTACCTACCCCGTCCGATGTACTATTGCTGATCGAGGTGTCCGACAGTACCCTCGCGTATGATCGCTATACTAAGCAGGCTATGTACGCGCAGAACGGAATTCGTGAGTTGTGGATTGTGAACCTCGTGAGTGATATTCTGGAAATCTATACCGAACCAGGCAATGGAACCTACAGCATGGTACGGGTAGCGCAACGCGGCGAGGTGGTACAGCCAACGCTCTTGCCGGAAGTTACGCTGCAAGTAGATGCAATGCTGCTTAGACCCTTTGGATAGCGGTGCCGGCGTGACGCTTGACCACATCATTTTCATCCTCTACCAACCGCAAGACGTGGTGAATGTCGGCGGGGTGGCGCGGGCGTTGGGCAATTTTGGCCTGCGCCGCTTGCGCTTGGTGGAGCCGGCGGCCTTTGACCGCGAGCGAGCGGCGGGCGTGGCCCATCAGGCCGGTGCGATCTTGGATGCGATTGCGTGGTAT
>JALYUO010000807.1 GCA_030853735.1 Chloroflexota bacterium | reverse complement strand
CACTAGACGAATCCGCGCAGGGCCGCGAAGAAGCGCGAAAATATTAAGATGGCCCCTACCAGAGCGTGAATATTGGGGATGATCGAGTTTAGAGCCTACAACACCTAATTTTCCGTGATTCTCGGTGGATCCCATCCGTCACTCTTCGCGCTTCTTCGCGGCCCTGCGCGGATCAGATCCGTCCTTCGCGTGTCTTCGCGGCCCTGCGCGGATCAGATCCGTCACCCTTCGTGATCCTTCGTGTTCCTTCGTGGATCAATTCGTCCTTCGGTTTGCAAGATCAGGCGCTTGACGCGGCCTGCGCCGTATGGTAAAATATCGGCATAGCCCCGCGACGCGAGGGCATCATGATAAAGTCTTGAACCAACACTTCTTAAAGGGGAGTCTGTAGCGGAGGGGGACACCTACGGCCGGCTTAGTCCGATTAAGGTGGAACCTGAAGAAGGGCACCCACCTGCACATCAGTTGCAGGCTCAAGACCTAAATGGTGCCCTCTCGTGGCGGGGTTCCCTGCGTCTGCCGTCTAGCCCGTCGGAAAGGGGCGCTCCTATGCCTGACCTACCGCACCTGAGCGCAAGCCTGATCCAGGGCCGCAGCACCGCAGAGGTGTGGGCGCGCGGCCAAGAATATTACGAGCAAGGCGCGGTGCTGACCCTGGCCCAGCGCGGCGACCTGCTGCTGGCCGCAGTCGAGGGCAGCGACTATGATCCCTACACCGTGCAAGTCCAATGGGACGGCGGCGGCCTGGTGCGTGCGGCGTGTAGCTGCCCCTACGATTGGGGCGGCGACTGCAAACATATCGTCGCGGTGTTGCTGACTCTCCTACACCAGCCCGACAAAGTGGAAGTCCGTCCGACAGTAGATACGCTGCTGGCGGATCTCTCTGCCGACCAGTTGCGGACGCTGCTCACGACCCTAGCGGGCAGCCAGCCTAACTTGGCCGACCAGCTCGAGGCGCGAGTGGCTTTGTTGGTTCATGCCCCAGTGGCGGCTACACCCAGTCCCGACTCTGCGGCCATCCCGCCTAATCTGCCGGCCGCAATCGGCACCCCGTTAGCACCGGGGCCACGCCCGCGCCAAACGCCGCTCGATCCGCAGCCCTTTCAGCGCCAAGTGCGCGCCCTTATGCAAGGCAGCGACGGGCGGCACCCCTACGGCTCTTATGGTGACAGCAGTGGCATGGTTGCGGAAGTACGCGCTGTGGCCGAGCAAGCACGGCCGTTCATTGCGGCGGGCGATGGGCGTAATGCGCTGGTCATCCTGGACGCGGTGACGGCAGAGTACCTACGCAAATGGGAAGAGTACGACGAAGAAGGCGAATGCGCCGAGTTGTTCAGCGACCTGGGCGCATTGTGGATCGAGGCGGTGTTGAGCGCCGATCTGACCCTCGCCGAGCGCAAAACCTGGGCCAAGCGGTTTGCCGAGTGGCAAAAAGAACTGGCGGATTACGACGTAGACGACGGCTTTGCGGCAGCCGAAGCCGCCGCGACGCAGGGCTGGGACTATGCGCCGTTACGGGCCGTGCTGACCGGCACGATCACCGACAAGGGGGCATGGGCTGACGAAGCGCCCTGGTTCAGCGACGATTTGGCCGTGGCGCGGCTGCACATTCTGAAACGGCAGGGCCGCACGCAGGAGTATCTCTATCTGGCCGCGGCCGAGGGGCAGCACGAACAGTACGCCACCATGCTGATCAGCCTGGACCGGGTGGCCGAGGCGGTCGCCTATGGGCACACGTATATCCACACGCCGCATGAGGCGCTCGCTTTGGCGCAGGCGTTGCGCGCCCACGGCGACCTGGATGCGGCGATCCAAGTGGCCGAGCAAGGGCTGGCTCAGGTCGGCGACCCCGCGCCCCTGGCCCGCTGGTTGCGCGATCTGGCAACCGGCCTAGATCGCCCTGCCCTGGCCTTGCGGGCCGCGCAAATCGCCGTGCGCGATGCCATTCAGCTTGCAGACTACCAAGCGTTGCAAGCGGTGGCCGCAGAGCAATGGCCGGCACTGCGCGCGGAGTTGCTGACCCGCTTGCGGAATGTCCCCGCTGGCAGCTATTCCCCGGCACGGCTAGACATTTTTCTGCACGATGGGCTGATTGACGATGCGATTGCCTGCATCACGCCCACCACCTATTATGTGGAGGTGGAGAAGGTGGTCGTTGCCGCCATTCCCACGCGCCCCGTCTGGGCCGGCAATGCGGCGTGGGGGCAAGCACGGGCGATTATCGAAGCCAAACGGTCAAATCATTATGCCGACGCGGTACGCTGGCTGGAGAAAGCCCATGCTGCCGCCGCCCAGCTAGGCCAGGCTGCCGAGTGGCGGGCCAGGGTGCAGGCGTTGTTGACCGAACACCGGCGCAAATATAGCTTGGTGCCGTTGCTGGAATCGCTGTTGAGCCGGCATCGCGCATGAGCGCCCAACTCTTGCTGATCTACGGCTCCGACCGCCTGGCGGTGCGCGAACGGCGCGCGGCCTTGCTGCGCGAACAGTTCCCCGACGGGGATGATCTGGCCCTGACCCGGCTGGACGGTGCGAAGTGCAGCGCCGATGCACTGACCCGCGCCGTCAGCGTGATGCCGTTTTTCGGCGGGCAGAGCGTGGTGCTGGTAGACGATCTGCTGACGCGCTTCGAGTCGAAACGCCGCAAAGCTGCGCCCGCCGGCGATGCGGCCGCTGAGGATGTGCCGCAGACGGATGGGGCCGCTACCCTCGTAACAGCTAGTGGCAAAAACGACCCCGCACGCCCGTTTGCTGCCGCGTTGGGCCTGATTGCGCCCACCACCACGGTCATCCTGTGGGAGCGCGGCCCCATCCTCAAGACGAATGCGCTACTCAAGACGGTGAGCAAAATCGGCACGGTGCAGACGTTCGATGCTCCCAAAGCGACCGAGATCGATGATTGGATCTTTGCCCGTGCCCGTGAACAAGGCGTGCGGCTCAAACCCGATGTGCCCCGCCTGCTGGCCGAACACTTGGGAGCCGATCCCGAAACGCTGGCCGGCGAATTGACCAAGCTGGCGCTCTATGTGGGCGCGGACGGACTGGTGGACGCGGCGACCGTGCGCCTGCTCACCCCGCAGACGCGCCAAGCCGACACGCTGGCCCTGCTCAATGCCGCGTCAGACAATCGCCCCGCCCAGGCGCTGTCGCTGCTGCACGAACTGCTGGGCGACGGCGTGGTGCCGATTGCCATTATCGGGATGCTCGCCAGCCAAGTGCGTAAGCTGTTGCAGGTGCAGACTCTGGCCGCCCAGCGCCTGCCCAGCGCCGAAATCGCCGCCCGCCTGGCAATGCACCCCTACGCGGCCAAAATGGCCGGCGAAAGCCTGCGCCACTACACTCCCGCCGGTCTGCGTGCCCTACACACCCGCCTGTTGCAGACCGACCAAGCCATCAAAACCGGCCAAGCCGACGGCGAAGCCGCCCTCGAACTGCTGGTGCTGGACCTCGCGCGCGGCATGAAATAAGTTGCATTGGCCCCGCACGGCGGGCCGGCAGGCTTCTGAAGGCGACAATCTATGCAGCGTATTCGGATCAATCCGCGCTTTGATGTGCTTTACTACTCCTTCTATCTCCAGGGATTGCGGCAGCTATTCCCCCAGGCTGTCTATTCCTACTCCGGCCAGGATTTCCCCCCGGTCACTTGGCACAACGGCTTTGCCTGTGTGCTGGAGGATGGTGATCAGCCACCGCTAAAGGTGTGGATTGATGCCGGTGACGGCACGCACATAGATGGGCCGGCATTAGAATGGTGCGATACTTACGCGAAAGTCAACTTGGATTCTAGGGATCTGTCGCCGATGGCGCGGGCTAAAATCCTGACGCTGGGCCCCAGCTATGGCGTGCAAATCTGGTCGGCGCTGCTGACTCCGATCCATGCGCTGCGTACCTATTATGCCAGTCAGCCGCGGCTGGATTGGACCCGTACCCATTTCGCCAACTACTGGCGGCAGTGGCGCTACCGGCTGGCCGAACGTGCCTATGTTCCCGCTCCGTCGTCGCCAGACTACATCTTTTTCACCGGCTCCCTCTGGAAAGAGGAACCGCAAACGAATAGCGACCGGGCGGCCTTTATCCGTGCGTGCCGGGATCTGCCGGATATACGTTTCGAGGGCGGATTCGCGCCGCGTAGCCAGAACGATATCCCCGCTTTCGCTGACCTGATCCTAACGGCACCCTATAGCTTGCCGCAGTATCTGGCGCGGCTGCAGGCATCGCTGGTCGCGTTCAACACGCCGGCGGTGCGTTCCTGCCTGGGCTGGAAATTGGCTGAGTTTCTTGCCCTCGGTAAGGCGATCATCTCTACGCCCCTCGCGCGCGACCTGCCCAGCCCCTTGATTCACGGTGAGCACATCCATTATGTGGACGGGTCGGTGATCGCAATTCAGCAGGCCGTGCGCCACATTGCCCAGGACACCGCCTACCGCCGCCACCTGGAGCAAAACGCCCGCCGTTACTACGACACCTACTTGCGTCCCCATCAGGTGATACCACAGATTATACGCCACGCGCAACGCAATGCCCGTCCTGAAACAGGTAGTACGGGGTGCTAGGGCAGGTTCAAGTAACCGGTTGGCTGTAGTCGCGCACGGCGGTGCGCCGTCCTCGCTGGAGATAGCCTAGACGGGTAGCACGGGGTGCGAGGGCCGGTAAAAGCAACCGGTTGGCCGTAGTCGCGCACGGCGGTGCGCCGTCCTCGGTGGGGATAGCCTAGCCGGTTGCTTGAACCGGCCCTCGTAGTCTGGCAACGGGCATTGGGCACGTTCGGTGGCGGCGGTAGTCGCGCACGGTGTGCGCGGGATGGGCGGGGCACCCTGCCCACTGACCGTTGCGCGGTGCGGAAGCACCCACAAGTGTGGACGTACTGCCGGTGGCGGCGGTAGTCGCGCACGGTGTGCGCGGGGCGGGCGGGGCAACCTGCCGAATGACCGTTGCCAGATTACTAGCAGCCTGGCAACGCAATTCTGACAGGTGAAATCAGCTGCCGTTTCGCGCTTTTACCTTGTCTGGCCTGTCAGAATCGCGTTGCCAGACTACTAGTGCGATCATATACGGCTTCGTGCAGCGCAGTGGCGGCCATAAGCGCGCAACTGCGTAACTTCTATATATAGAGGGGTAAAAATAAGCCCGGACCGCGCACCCGACAACCAGACCGCAGCGCGGCTCCAGGCAAGTATTGACAGCCTCCGCGTGCCCAGCGATAATGCAGCCAAACCGCTAAGTGTGCAGAGTATGATCTACCGATGAGGAAGGAGGAGGTCGCACCCCCAGGTGCGACCGACGCGCCGCCCTCGGCGGTTGCACCTGGGGGTGCAACCTCCTCATTGGGTGGAGCCAACCACGGTGCCGGATCATTATCTGAATTGCTATAGTAACACACAATACGCACTCGTGTAATGCGAAATAGTCACAGGAGGATACGCCCATCATGCGAAATATCGATCCCCAACGCCTGCACGACCTCGCCGCCGCCGGGCGCGCCGACATGGTACGCTTCACCCAAAGCCTCATCGCCACCCCCAGCTTGTCCGGCGACGAAGCTGCCGTCGCCGCGCTAGTCGAAGCCGAAATGCAGCGCCTCGGCTATGATGAGGTCTGGCGCGATAAGGCGGGCAACGTCATCGGCCTCGTGCGCGCCACCGCGCAGGCGGCGGGCGACCGGCCCCGCCGCCTCATGTTCAACACCCACATAGACCATGTGGATGTGGGCGACCCCGCCAAGTGGCCCTACCCACCCTACGGCGGCACCATCGCCGACGGCGCAATCTGGGGGCGCGGGGCCAGCGACCTCAAAGGCCCGCTGGCCTGCCAGGTCTATGCCATTGCCGCGCTCAAACAGGCCGGCGTGCCCCTGCCCAACGACTGCTACGTGTCAGGCGTGGTCCAGGAGGAAGTCGGCGGCCTGGGCGCACGCGAACTGGCCCTGACCGTCCCCACCGATGCCTGCATCCTGGGCGAACCCAGCGCCAACCGCCTCATGCACGGCCATCGCGGGCGCGCCGAACTCACCGTCACGTTCAGTGGGCGCTCCGTTCATGCCAGCGTGCCCGCCGACGGGGCCAATCCCCTCTACGCCCTGGCCCGCTTCCTCGACGGCTTGGCCCTGCTGCCAATGGTAGAAGACCCCGCCAATCCTGGCCTCGGCCTGTCTACCGTGGCTCCAACCTTGCTATACACGGATCAAACCAGCAGCAACGTTACGCCGGCGGAAGTCACCCAACATCTCGATTGGCGCAATGTGCCCTGTGAAACACTCGACAGCATCACAACCCGTGTGCAGGCACTGGCTGCGGCTAGTCTGGTGCCGGGGGTCACGGCCCTCGTTGCGCCGTTGCCCCGCGTGCTAACGTCCTATACCGGCGTGACCCTGGAGGTCGGCGCGATCAGTCCCGCGTTTAGCACCGCCCCCGACCACGCGCTCGTCACCGGCGCGGCGGCGGCCTTGAGCGCAGCATTGGGTCGTCCCGTGCCGCTCGGCCTCTGGCGCTTCGCCACCGACGGCGGTCATTTCGAGGAAGCCGGTACCCCGTGCATCGGCTTCTCGCCCGGCTGGGAAGAAGTGATCCACACGGTGGACGAACGCATCTCAATTGATCTTATGGTCGAAGCCTTTGCCGGCTACATGGCGCTGGGCCTCGGGCTCTAAGCCCCCTGGCCCCACGGAGGATTGGCATGAAACTCGATATCGGCACTCCCGTTCGCTACCCCGACGGCGAACAGGTCGGCACCATCCACAAAGTTGTCTTTGCGTCGGAGACCGCCACCGTGCATGAAATCGTGGTCGAAACGCCCGATTTCGTGGGCCGCCTCGTCCTGGTGCCGGTAGACCGCCTGCGCGAAGACGGCGGCGACGTGCTGACACTGGTGGCCGACCGGGAAGCGGTCGCGGCCATGTCCGACTACATCGTGGAACGCTATATGGACCCGCCCGACGACTGGACCATGCCCGAAAACTACGTGCCGGGCGACGGCCTCTTCTCGGCCACCATGTACTATCCCACTGTGCCCGTCTTCGAGGAATCAAACACCGACGAAGGCAGCGTGGAATGGGGCGAGGGCACCGCCGTGTTGTGCAGCGACGGACCCTTCGGCACCGTAGACGAGGTGCTGATTGATGCGACCGGCAACGTGACCGGCCTGGTCGTCCGCTCCGATGACGATCCCGCCGTCCGCCTACTCATCACGCCTGATCTTATCGGCAGCGCCGACTCGCAAACCATCGAACTCACCTGTAGCCTATCCTTTCTGCCCGCCCAAGCCAGTCCCTATAGCGACCCCACCGGCGAACCGGAAACCGAGTCCCTGGTGCCTGGCGACTGACGAATGCGGAATGCGGAATGCGGAATGCGGAATAGTGACGGGAAATGTGTGTTGTAGGGCCGCAATTCATTGCGGGGGCGCGTGTAGGGCCGCAATTCATTGCGGCGCGTGAGGGAGAGACAACGATGAGCCAACCGACACCACAACCGGCAGCGCCGCGCCGCGCCGCGCCGCCCCCTACCATGCCCGCCGTTACCACCGCGCCCGCCGCCGGCACCACGCCCGCCCGCAAAGCGGTGATCCAGGTGCAGCACGTCAGCAAATCCTTCGGCGACACGATGGGCGTGGACGACCTCAACTTCGAGGTCTACGAAGGCGAAATCTTTGGCTTCATCGGCCCCAGCGGCAGCGGCAAAACCACCACCATGCGCCTGCTTAACGGCATCTACACGCCCACCAGCGGCACCGTGAACCTGCTGGGGGCCAACCCGGCCAAACCCACCCGCGCGCTGCACGAAGGGTTTGGCTATATGCCGCAGCAATTCGTCCTCTACGCGAACCTCACGGTCTATGAAAACATCAACTTCCTGGCTGCGGTGCAGGGGCTGGGCTGGCGCGAACGGCGCGGGCAAATTAGGCGAATGCTGGATTTTGTCGAACTCTGGGACGCGCGCGACCGCCTCGCCGCCAACATCTCCGGCGGGATGCAGCGCCGCCTGGAACTGGCCTCCTCGCTGATCCACAACCCGCGCCTGCTATTTGTGGACGAACCCACCGCCGGCATTGATCCGGTGCTGCGCGGCAAGTTCTGGGAGGAGTTCCGCCACCTGCGCGACAGCGGACGTACCATCTTTGTCACCACCCAGTACGTTGGCGAAAGCGAATACTGCGACCGCGTGGGCGTGATCCGCAAAGGCAAGCTGCTGGCGGTCGAAACGCCGCTCGACTTGCGCCGTCTGGCTCTGCACGGCGATGTGGTAGATCTGGAAGCCACCACCCTGACCGGGGAGGCGGTCCACCATCTGCTGATCCAGCCCTATGTGGTCACAGAAGCCGGCAAACCGCTCTACCAGTGGCTGGCCTATCCCACCACGATCCGTATCCATGTCACCGACGCGGGCGACTCCATCCCGCAGATGTTGAGCTTGCTAAAAGACGATCAGGTTGAGGTGAGTAGCTTGCAAGAATATCGCCCGACCTTCGACGAAGTGTTCATCACGCTGATGGGCGGCCCCGACTCCGGCGACCCCGAAGCGTGACAAGGCAGCAGGTGTCAGGTATCAGGTATCAGGTATCAGGTATCAGGCAGCAGGTATCAGGTATCAGGTATCAGGTATCAGGTAATGGATAAAGGTCGAAGTCCCGTCGCCTGACACCTGACATCTGACACCTGATACCTAAAAAAGGAGACCCTTGATAAAGAGAATCATTCGTATCAGCGGCTTTGTCAGCAAGGAGCTGCGCGAACTGGTGCGCCAACCGCGCCTGTTGCTGTCGCTGCTGCTGGGGCCGTTCCTGATCCTGCTGATATTCGGCGCGGGCTATGTCGGCACCGCGCCGCGTCTGCGGGCCGTGATTGTCGTCCCCAGCACCCCGGCCTTTGCCGGCCAAGACGCGGCCATTCGCGCCCAGTTCAGCAAAGGGGTGGATGTGATCGATCTCACCCGTGACCTTCCGGCGGCGCAGAATCGGCTGCGAAGTGGCAGCATAGACGTGGTGATCGCCGTGCCCGGCGATGCCGCTGAAAAGATCGGGGCCGGCGCACAAGCGATTGTCCCAGTCTACTATAACGAAATCGATCCCATCAGCGAAAGCCGCATGGTGCTGGGCACGTTGCAATACACCAACGACCTGAATAAAGAGACCGTGGCCGCCGCCTTCAAGCAGGGCCAGCAAGGCGCGGGCAATGTCAACGACGCGCTGGCCCGCATGGACACGGCCTTGGGCCGTATCAGCGACGACCTGGGGCGCGGGCAGGTGCAAGACGCGCAAGGGCAAGTGACGGAAGTCCGCGGTGGGGCCGATGTGCTGGTCCTCAGCGCTGGGCTGATGTTGCAACTGCTGCAAACCGCGCCAGTGACCGGCGCGCAAAGCGCCGTCCAACAGCAAAACCTCACCCGCACCACAACCGCGATCAGCAGCCTCAACAGCGATGTGGGCGCGTTGCAGAGCGAACTCGCCCAGCCGGTGCCCGACCCGACCCGCGTGCGTGATCGCAACGAGGCGATCCGCAACGACCTACGCGCGCTGCAAGGCGTGACCACCCAGTTCCAGCAGATGAACGCCTATGTGCTGGCCGCGCCGTTCTACGGCCAAGCACAAAATCTGGCCCGCGACAAACCGACCTTCCTCAACTTCTATACGCCGGGCGTGCTGGCCCTCTTGCTGCAACATATCGCGGTGACGCTCGGCGCGCTCTCCATGGTGCGCGAACGGTTGCTCGGCTCTATCGAACTGTTCCGCGTCTCACCAATCACGCCGGGCGAAATCTTGACCGGCAAATATGTCGGCTTCACGCTGTTCCTGGCCGTGCTGGCCGCCTTGCTGGTGGCTCTCAGCATCTTTGGCCTCGGCGTACCGATGGCCGGCGACTGGTTCTGGCTGGCCGGTTCGCTGTTGCTGGTCATCCTAGCTTCGCTGGGCCTCGGCTTCGGCTTATCCATGATCTCGAAGACGGAGAGCCAAGCCGTGCAGTTAGCGATGCTGACCCTGCTGACTTCGGTCTTCTTTAGCGGCTTCTTC
>JALYUO010000803.1 GCA_030853735.1 Chloroflexota bacterium | reverse complement strand
CATTGTAGGCCATTGCCAGCACGCGCACTGAGCTAGCAGCGGCGGGGCCGGTATTTTTCACTTGGCCGGTGAGAGTGCCGCTGCCGTTTTCGACCTGCGTGTTGAGTTGGGTGTCGCTCACGGTCAGGCCGGCGGGGGGATACTTGTTCGCGGCATCCGCGACATCGGCCTGGCTCGCCACATCTACTTTCGCTGGATCGCCGGAGAAGCCCTCAAAAACAATCGAGAATGGCGCACTGGCTCCCGGCGGGATGGTGACGACCAACGGCAGAAACGTGTCTTGCGCGGTGCCGATGGTTGCGCCCTTGTTGTCGGACACCGTGGCCGTGACCCGGATGTTGGTCAGCGGCTGGGTTCCCTGGTTCCGCACGGTGCCGATGACGGTGAACGCGCCCAGCGTGTTTTTGTAGTTTGTCACCTCGCTGACGGGTAGCGGATTGCCGGCGGTCGTCGTAGGTGGCGCGATCACCAACGTGGCCGCCGGCAGAGTGGGCGCGGCGGGCGGGGCGGAGGTGCCGGTGGGCTGGGGGGGTGGGGCGGTGAGGGTGGGCGGGGGGGTGGTCACGGCACTGGAGGTGGTCACGGCGCTGGGGCCGGCGGTAACGACTTGGATTGGCGGGACGGTTGGGACCGCGTTGCCGTTGAGGTCGCAGGCCGGCAGCAGCAAAGCTGCTACGAACACCAGTCCCCCGAGTCGCTGCCGGGGCCGGGCACGCTGGAATGTCGTCTTTAGCATGGGTTGCTTCTCTCCTGTTATTGGGCAGGCCATTGTCTCTCAGATAAGAAACCGTAATCCAGGGGTCAGAGTTACGCGCCATGCCTATCTGAAAGACGCACACAAGGGCACGGTTGCCCGTGCCCTTGCGTTTTTCGCCTAGCGAGGCGTGACTATGGGGTGCAGCCGGTGAACAGGCTCAGGTTCGTTTGCCCGTTGCCGGTGAGTGAAGCCCCGATCAAGTTGCCGTTCACCTGGCCGCTGGTGAAGTTGACGGCGGCCCACGGAGCCAAGATACTGCCCTGGACCCCAATGCCGCCCAACGTCAAGCTGGTGGCCTGGTAGAAGTTGTAGATGACGTGCTGGCGATCCGTGCCGTTGACGTTCATGCCAAAGTTCTGCATCTGGTCGCTCGTACCGTTAATGTTGACGATTACGGTCGAACCCGCCGGCGCGGTGATGTTGAGGCCGTTGGCGCTCGCTAGGTTGCTGCCCAGAACGCTGAAGACATTCAGGGAGTTGTTGTTCCCGGTGAGGGTCAGCGTGCCGTATTGGAAGGTCGTGGTGCCGTTCACCGGCAGCCCGGCGAGATGCGTGGAATTGGCACGCAGCGTGGTGAAGGCCGAGTTGAAGTTCAGCACCGTCCCCTGGCGCGGGCTACCATGCAGGAAGCCCACGTTGGGATAGCTGCCGGTGGTGCCGTGGACGGCGTTGCCGTTGTAGACTTGGCCGCTATTGTAGGTGGTGCTGCCACCGACGATCAGATCGTCGCGGGTGCCGTTGGAGTTGGACAGCACATAGCCGATGGCGTAGTTGGACAGTTGGGCGGTTCCACCGAGGGCCATGCGGCCCTCAGTGTCCGATCCACTCTGGGTGACGTTACCCAGCATGAACATATTGAAGTCTGCTGCTGGGCCGAGCGGGTTTGTGCAGCCGCTGACCTGCGTGGCCGTGGCGGTTACAGTCGCGGTCGGCGGCACAGCGGTAGCGGTGCGGGTGGCCGTGACGACCGAGGTCGCGGTGGCGGTGCTAGTGCGGGTCGCGGTGGGCAGCGGGGTGCTGCACGAGGCTTGCAGGCGGCAGGAGCCTTGCGGCTGCCCTTCGCCACTGCTGCCGTCGCCGAGCGCCCCACCACTGATGTAGCCGATGGCGTTCGCCAAGTCGCTGCTCAGGGTTTGGCCGTGGCTGTACGCGGTGTAAGCCGCATCGAGGATCTGGTTGACGGTCCAGCCACTGACCGAGCTACCGGCCAGGATATAGATGCTGTTGATAAAGTTGCTGCTGGCAGCCCCGTTGATTTCGGCGGCCAAGATGGCGCGGCGCGTTTGGTCGTGGCCGCAGTTGGGGGTCAGGTAGCACTGGGCTTGCGCGACGGTGATCGGCGCGAAGTCGGTTTGGTCGAGATAGCTCTGGAACTGGGCATCGGTCACGCCAGGGTGATTGTTGGCCCAGTAGCCGGGGCTAAGGATCCCGGCACACGGGTTCGGGCCACACGGGGTTGCTGTAGCGATGCTGGTGCGCGTCGCCGTCGGAGGCACGGCGGTGTTGGTCGCCGTGGCCGTCGGCGGGACGGCAGTATTGGTGCGCGTCGCGGTCGGCGGCACGGCGGTGTTGGTCGCCGTATTGGTTGCGGTGTTCGTCGGCGGCACGGCAGTGTTAGTGCGGGTCGCGGTGGGCGGGACCGCCGTGTTGGTGTGGGTCGCGGTCGGCGGCACGGCAGTGTTAGTGCGGGTCGCGGTGGGCGGCACAGCGGTGCTGGTTACGGTTGCGGTCGGTACGCAGTGCAGTGTGCAATAGGCGCTGTTCAGCCCATCGGTATCGTCCAGGCGGCGCGGGCCGTAGCGCACCCCACCAGCGAACGAGACGAGCAAGTTGCCGTAGAAGGCATCACCTTGATAGGCGCACGGCGGATTGTCCACCGTCAGCGTCACCGAGCTATTGGGCGGGATAACCGCCAGGCTGTAGTCGTAGAGTTCCTGGTTGTCAATGTTGTTATCGAACTTCTTGTAGGTCGCCAAGCCAATCGGATAGCTACAAGTGGTCGAGTAGTTGGTGAAGAGCGCCGTCGTGGTGCCGACATGGTCCGTGATGACGGCGCTAAGGGTACCGGCGGGCGGCACCGCAGAGCAACCGGCAGCCGGCGTGAAGGCCGGGGTCGGCGGCATCGGGGTCGCAGTACCCACCGGGCAGGTTTCCTGCGGGGTCGGGGTTACGGTTGCCGTGTTGGTGCTGGTGCGCGTCGCGCTCGGCGGCACCGGCGTACTAGTGCGCGTCGCGGTCGGCGGAACCGGCGTATTGGTGCTGGTCGGCGGGACGGCAGTATTAGTGCGCGTGGCCGTCGGCGGGACCGGCGTGTTGGTGCGCGTGGCCGTCGGCGGGACCGGCGTACTGGTGGGCGCGCAGTAGATGGTGCAGTAGTTGGTACCGTGACCATCGGCATGGTCGAGCAGCCGGTCATAACCGGTGCCATAGTAGTACTGTGAGTTGTAGCGTACACCCGGCATGAAGTCGAGGATCACGTTGCCCCAGAAGGCATCGGACTGATAAGCGCACGGCGGGTTGTTGACGGTCAGGGTCAGTGAGCTATTCGGCGGGATGATGACCACCTTGTAGTCGTAGATTTCCTGGTTGTCAATGTTCTCGTCGAACTTCTTATAGGTAGCGAGGCCGACTTCATAGCTGCACGTCGTGGAGTAGTTGGTGAATAGCGCGTCGGTTGTAGCGGCGTAGTTGGTGATGACGGCGCTAAGGGCACCGGCGGGCGGCACGGTCGAGCAGCCGGCAGCAGGCGTGAAGACGGGGGTCGGCACGCGGGTCGGGGTACCGGCCGGGCAGGTCTCCTGCGCGGTCGGCGTAGCCGTCGGCGTGTTGGTGCTGGTGCGGGTCGCGCTCGGCGGCACCGGCGTACTAGTGCGGGTGCTGGTCGGCGGGACCGGCGTATTGGTACGGGTGCTAGTCGGCGGGACCGGCGTATTGGTCGCAGTGTTGGTTGCGGTGGCCGTCGGCGGCACCGGCGTACTGGTGCGGGTGCTGGTCGGCGGGACCGGCGTATTGGTCGCCGTATTGGTCGGCGGGACCGGCGTGTTGGTCGCCGTATTGGTCACTGTAGCGGTCGGCGGGACCGGCGTGCTGGTGGGCGCGCAGTAGATGGTGCAGTAGTTGGTGCCGTGACCGTCGGCATGGTCCAGCAGCCGGTTGTAGCCGGTGCCGTAGTAGTACTGTGAGTTGTAGCGCACGCCCGGCATGAAGTCGAGGATCACGTTGCCCCAGAAGGCATCGGACTGATAGGCGCACGGCGGATTGTCCACGGTCAGCGTGACTGAGCTATTCGGTGGGATGATGACCACGCTGTAATCGTAGATTTCCTGGTTGTCAATGTTCTCATCAAACTTCTTGTAGGTGGCGAGGCCGACTTGATAGCTGCAGGTCGTCGAGTAGTTGGTGAACAGCGCGTCGGTCGTAGCCGCGTAGTTGGTGATGACGGCACTGAGGGCACCACTCGGCGGCACGGCGGAGCAGCCGGCAGCGGGCGTGAAGACGGGGGTCGGCACGCGGGTCGGGGTACCGGCCGGGCAGGTCTCCTGCGCGGTCGGTGTCGCCGTCGGCGTGTTGGTGGCGGTGCGCGTCGCGCTCGGCGGCACTGGCGTGTTGGTGGCGGTGCGCGTCGCGGTCGGCGGCACCGGCGTATTGGTCGCGGTGTTGGTCGGCGTGCTGGTCGGCGGCACCGGGGTACTGGTGACGG
>JALYUO010000795.1 GCA_030853735.1 Chloroflexota bacterium | reverse complement strand
GTCATCGTTACGTAGACTCCCCCTTCCTCTGTAGGGCAGGGGGTTGGGTTAGGTTCGCCCGGCTCAGGTCTCGCCGATGGCCGGCAGGTGGTGGATGCCGAAGGCCAGCGCGCCCCAGGCACCCAGCGCGGCCAGAATGATCGCACCGAGGGGACCGATGATCCAGGCGGCGAGCGCCCATTGCGGCGGCGCGAAGGCCGGCAGGCAGAGGAAGCCGCCGCCGATCAAGCCCACCACGGTCTCGCTGCCGAGCGTCGCCAGGGAAGCCCAGCCGGAGTTCATCTGCTTGGGATTATCCCAGCCCAGGCGCGCCCAACGCATCCCGAAGCCGAGGGCCATCGCCAGGATGCCGGCCCCCAGCAGTTCGATGCCGAACCAGCCGTAGAGCGCGCCCAGCGGGCTGAAGCCGCGCCACAGGCTTGCCACGGTCATCAGCAGGGTGCTGAGGACGGCGAAAGGCACCCAGGCGCTGAGATATTTGCCGCGCACCAACTCGCCGGCGGTGATCGGCGCGATTTTGATCAGCCACCAGGAGTGCCGTTCCATGCTGATGGCCGTGGCCGCGACTTGGGTGCAGATCAGCACGGTGCCGGTTAGGATGCCGATGGCGATGCCGATGCCGGCGGGATCGAGCGCGGTTGGGCCCAAGCCGCCGGCTAGGTCGGTCAGATTGAGCGAGCGCCGCCCGCTGCCGCCCAGCAGGTTGAAATAGACCACCGGCAGCATCACCAACGGCCCCAGCAACTGGGCAAAGTTCCGCAGGTCGCGCGGGATCATGCGCCAGTCTTTGAGCGCCAGGGCCAGCGGCGCGGAGGCGCGGCCCATCCAGCCGACATGGGCGGCATCGCGGGCCACGCGCGCCTGGCTGCGGCGGGCACTGCCACTGCTCTGCATTCGCACCCAGCCATTGGTGTAGAGCCGCTCGGCGACCAGCACGCAGCCGGCGAAAAAGCCGAAGGTGATCAGGCTAAAGCCGGCCAAGCCGCCGACTGCGCCCGCCAGATCGCCATGGCCGGCGGCGGCCAAGCCACGTCCGGCCACGAACGAGGGCAGCGGCAGGGCGGCGAAACTCTCCAATTGGCGCTGAATTGCGTGCATATCGGGCCGGCTGCCCGTTTGCCCCACGCCGGGGGTGAACCACAGGCGCGAGGTTTGGCCGAGCGCACTGCACGAGAGGCCGAATAGCGCCGCCGCCAGCCCTAATACCTCGCGCACGCGGCGGGCCGGTGCGAAGCGGGCGACGAGCAGCACGCCCAGTGCGCCCAGTCCCTCCGGCAGCAGCGGCGTGCCGAGCAAGGTGGGCAGGGCCAGCACGTAGTAGAGCGGCCCGTAGCCTTGCCCCAGGCCATAGGTAATGAGCGCAGGCAGGGCGACGACCGCGATGATGAGGTAATTGCTCTCCACGCCGTCGAGCAGCTTGCTGAGAAAGACGGCGCGGCGGTCTACCGGGGCGATCATTAGCAATTCCAGATCGCTGCTCAGGAAGAGTGACCCCAGCGCGGTGCCGAAGCTGGTGATCAGCAGCATCAGCGCGACCGCCGTCAGGATCAAGCCCGGCAGGATGCCTTCGAGCGCCAGGTCGGGAAAGGTCTTTAGCAGCCAGCCGCCGCCGAAGCCGACCGCCGCCGACAGGAAAGCGAACGGCACGGCCAGCGCCAGCAAGCCGAGGATGGTGAAGATCCGTGCGCCGGCGGAGCGGTGCTGGAACTTGTTGAGCATCATCTGCCAGCGCAGGGTTAGCAGCAGCCAAGTGTCGGCCAGCAACAGGCGGGTGCTGCCGGGGGCCGGGGGCTGCGCGGCGGCCGCGCGGTCGGTGCCCTCAGCGATCATGCCAGTACCTCGGCAATCGGCGCGTATTCGGCCCCGCCGGTCAGGTTGAGGAAGATGTCTTCGAGCGATCCCTGACCGCCGCGCGCCCGCAGTTCGGCCATTGTGCCGGCGGCGATGACGGTGCCTTTGTCAATGATCACCACGCGGTCGCACATTCGCTCGGCGATTTCGAGGATGTGGGTGGAGAGAAACACCGCCGTGCCCAGGTTGCGGAGCTGGCCCAGCAGGTCTTTGATCAGGCGGGCCGATTTGGGGTCGAGGCCGACGGTCGGCTCATCGAGAAACAGCACCTTGGGGTCGTGAACCAGCGCGCCGGCCAGGGCCATTTTTTGCTGCATCCCGTGGCTGTAGCCTTCGATCAGGTCGCTGGCGGCGGTGGTGAGGTCGAACAGGCGCAGCAGTTCGCCGGCGCGGTGTTCGGCTTGCGCGGTGGGCACGCGGTAGAGGCGGCTCATGAAGCGCAGGAACTCGCGCCCGGTCAGCTTGCCGTAGAGGTTGGGGGTGTCGGGCACATAACCCAGCAGTGCCTTGGCGGCCACGGGGTCGCGCTGAATGTCGTGCCCACCGATTAGAGCGCGGCCTTCGGTCGGCCTGATCAGCCCGGTGAGCATTTTGATCGTGGTGGTCTTGCCTGCGCCGTTCGGCCCCAAGAAGCCCAAGATTTCGCCCGGCTGCACCACCAAATCCACGCGCTGCACGGCGATGTGCGCGCCGTAGACTTTGCGTAAGCCCTCGGCCCAGATCGCCGGCGGTCGCCCGCTCGCCACCTGCCCCTCCGGCCCTGCCCCGTTGCTATACATAACGTCCTCATCTCCTCTGCCGTGTGTGCTTGCCGCCGACTCCCTCCTAGTATACTCTTTTCTCCGCGTGGGCGTTTCATAGTTATGAGCGGATGTCAGCTACGCGCCTGTTGCGCCACCCGGCAAAATCGGATACACTAGCCCTAATTAATCACACGTTCCCTGCTTCCCTGATAGAAAGGTAGTTCGCTGATGGCAACTGTCACCCGTTCGCTCGCCACCCCGCCGGCGGTTGCTTCGGCGCAGGGCCGTCCGGTCAGTTCGGTGCGCTTTGACGGCAGTATGATGGCCGTGTGCTGCTGGCTAATCGGCGGGGTGTTTCTCGATACCTGGGCTCATTCCACGCTGGCCGTGCTGGACACTTTTTTCACCCCCTGGCACGCTGTCCTGTATTCCGGCGCGACGGCAGTGGCCGCGTTCATTTTCGGTCCCATCGTCTGGTATCACCGGCGCGGCTATGCGTGGCGGCAGGCGGTGCCGGTCGGCTATGAGTTGTCGTTGGTGGGCATCGTGTTGCTTGGCCTCTCCGGGGTGGGCGATATGCTGTGGCACCTCGCGTTCGGCATCGAGCGCAACACCGACGCGATTCTCAGCCCCACCCATCTCGGCTTGGCGTTTGCCATTGCGCTGGTAGTTGGTGGCCCCTTGCGTGCCGCGTGGCAACGGCCCGACTCGGCCCGACCCGGCAGTTGGGCCACCCAGTTGCCGATGCTGGTTTCGTTCAGCTTCACGCTGATCATGGTGACGCTGCTGACGCTCTACGGGAGTCCCTTCCACAATACGCAGGTGGCCGAGCCTATCCAGACCGAAATGGGGCAGCAGCTGGCTGTGACCAGCATCTTGCTCTACACGGCGATCCTGATGGGCTTTCTGCTGACGGCCGTGCGCCGCTGGCCGGCGTTGCCGTTTGGCGCGCTGGCGTTTGTGTTGGCCTTAGAAACGCTGCTGGTGAGCGCCACCAACATAGACTCGGCGCTGCCGCCGGTATTGTTGTTGACCGGGGTGATCGCCGAGGGCTTGCGCTGGGCGTTGCACCCATCGGCGACGCGGGTCGGCGCGTTCCGGGTGTTCGCCGTGGCAGTGCCGGCGGCGCTCTTCGCGCTCTATTTTGGCGCGCTCTACCTGACGGCGGGCATTCACTGGTCGATCCATCTGTGGCTCGGTTGCGTGGTCAGCGCGGCGATTGCTGGGTGGCTGATCAGCTTGCTGGTGGTGCCGCCGGTCGGGGCGGGGGAGGCGCGTAGGGCGGACGACCTAACCCCCCAACCCCCTTCCCTACGAAGGAAGAGGGAGTTAGACCGACGTTAATCCAATCCCTACTATCAAAACGCCCACTGCGTAGAATCCCCCTTCCTTCGTAGGGAAGGGGGTTGGGGGGTTAGGTCGTCGCCCCGACTGTAACGCTCGCTACGCAGCAGACCGGTGTGAGTGTGGTATAATGGGGGGTACTAGATCGTCACCCATCGTCAAAGGAAGGCTCTATGGAACCCACCGTTCGCCACAACGCCGCACCCACCATCAGCGAAACCCGCGCCACGGGCGAGGTGCTGACGCTGATCCCGGCGGAACGCAAGGCGCGTAACAACCACATTCATCTGTCTACGGAGCGCGTGACGCTGACGCGCAAACCGGCCTGGCTGAACGTCAAATGGCAGCAGGGGCCGAATTATCACGAGCTGAAATCGCTGATGCGGAGCGCGGGCCTGCACACCGTTTGCGAAGAAGCCCGTTGCCCGAATATCAGTGAATGCTGGGAGCATCGCACCGCGACGTTCCTGTTGCTGGGCGACACCTGCACGCGCTCGTGCGGCTTTTGCGCCATCAAGACCGGGCGGCCCAGCCACCTCGACCGCGACGAGCCGGAGCGCGTGGCGCGGGCCGTGCAACACCTCGCGCTGCAACACATCGTCCTCACCTCGGTCAACCGCGACGAACTGCTGCTGGGCGGGGCCGACATTTACGCCGAAACGATCCACCTGATCCGCGCCTATGTGCCGGGCTGCGGCATCGAAGTGCTGACCCCCGATTTCAAAGGCCACTGGCCGGCGCTGCAAATGGTGATGACTGCCCGGCCCGACATCATGAACCACAACGTCGAATCGGTGCCGCGCCTCTATTACGCGGTGCGCCCGCAGGCCAAATACGCCCGCTCGTTGGAGTTCCTGCGCCGCGCCAAAGAGATGGACGGCACCGTGCGGACCAAGTCGGGCATGATGCTGGGCCTGGGCGAGACGGTGGACGAAGTGCTGGCGGTGCTGGCCGACTTGCGCGCCAACAACGTGGATATTGTGACCATCGGGCAGTATCTGCGCCCCTCCTTCGCCCACCTGCCGGTGCAGAAGTATTACACGCCGGAGGAGTTTGCCGCGATCAAAGTGCAGGCCCAGGCGCTCGGCTTTGCCCATGTCGAATGTGGCGCGCTGGTGCGCTCCTCGTATCACGCACACGAACAAGTGCAGAGCGCGGCGGCGGCGGGATAGGCGCGATTTGGCCGGTTGCCTTACTGGTGGGGGCGTTGCTCTGGTTAGGGGCAACGCCCCCGCCCGATTCGCCCGGCGGCTGGGTGGCGTGGCAGGGGGTGGGGCTAGGCGCGGGGTTGACCGCCGTGTTCGCCTTGCTCCACCTCAGCAGCAACTACCTGCAAGCGCGCCTCGTGACCCTGGTCTGGCGGCTCACCGGCAGCGATGTGACCGCCAATCGCGTCTATTTCACCCTGCTGCGCCCCGGTGTGCTGGTTCACGAAGTGGCCCACGCGCTGGCGGCGGCGTTGGTCGGCGGGCGCATCGTGGCCTTTAATGCGCTCGAAACGCAGATTGTGGCCGGGCCGCGCGGTCCGCAGGTGCGCCTCGGCCATGTCAGCTACGCCATCCCCGGTCGGGCCGGGGCGCTGGGCACGCGGCTGCGCGATGCGGCGGTCGGCTTGGCTCCCCTGCCGTTCGGCTTGCTGCTGATCGCCGGCGCGCTGGCCCTCAGTGGCGTGGATTGGCTGGGCGACCTTACGCAAACCGTGCCGCCCGCGTTGGGCACGGTGCGCTTCTGGTTAGCCGGGCTGGCGATCCTCGAAATCGCTGATCAAATGATCCCCTCGCACGTAGACCGCAAAAATTGGCCCGTCGCCGTGGCGATCCTGCTGGGTGGCGCGATCCTCGGCTGGCTGCTGGCCCAGGCGCTGCGCTTTAGCCTCGCGCCTGCTGTCTGGACGGCCTTGTTGCAGGCGCTGGCGGTGCTGGCCGCCGTCCTGGTCGTTCCGATTACGCTCAACCTGCTGCTGGGCGTGCTGCTGTGGGCGGTGACCGGCGTACTGCGTCGCCCGCGTGCCGTGCGGTAATGGGGGAGATGGGAAAGGGCTAACTAGATGTTAGGTGTCGTAGCTACGGAACTGCTGATTATCCTGGTGTTGGTGATAGCCAACGGGTTTTTTTCCGGCTCAGAGTTAGCCATTGTCTCGGCGCGGCGCAGCCGGTTGGAACAGGCGGCGCGCGGGGACAGGCGCGGTGCCCGCCAAGCATTGACGCTGGCCGAAAACCCGGACCGCTTCCTCGCCACAGTGCAGGTCGGCATTTCGCTGATCGGCACTTTTGCGGCGGCGTTCGGCGGCGCGCGTATCAGCGCCATCGCCACCACTTGGCTCTTGACTATCCCGGCGCTGGCTCCTTACGCCGAAGCCCTGGCGCTGATCGGGGTGGTGCTGCTGATTACCTATCTGTCACTGGTGGTGGGCGAACTGGTGCCCAAGCGCATCGCCCTGCAACACGCCGAAACCTGGGCCATGTTTGCGGCTCCGCCCATGACCCTGCTGGCGCGGTTCACCCGGCCGGTGGTGGCGCTGCTCACGCTGTCGGTCGGGATCGTGCTGCGCGTGCTGGGCCAACACCGCTCGGTAGAGTCGCCGGTGACGGAAGAAGACATCCTCTACATGGCGCAAGCAGGCGCGAGCAGTGGCACGGTGGAAGCGAACGAAGCCCAACTGATCCGGCGGGTATTTCGCTTTACCGACCGCCCGGTGAACGAGATGATGACTTCGCGCCCCGAAATTGTGGCGGCTAATGTGCAAACTCCGCTGCCCGCGCTGATCGCCCTTTTTGGCCGCTCCGGCTTTTCACGCCTACCGATCTACGAGGGGAGCCTGGATCACTCGCTCGGCACCCTTCAGGCGAAGGATCTGCTGCGCTTGTCTGCCGACGCGCCACCTGCTGCGGTGCGTGCGTTGCTACAACCGCCCATTTTTGTCTTTGAGCGCCAACACGCCGACGATGTGCTGAACCTGTTGCGGACGAAAGGCAGTGAAGTGGCGCTGGTGGTAGATGAACACGGCCAGATTGAGGGCTTGGTCACGCTGAAAGACCTATTGGAAGAGTTGGTCGGCGGCTTTGCCGCCGAAGCCGGGGCGATTGACCCCGAATTTGTGGAGCGCGCCGACGGCAGTTGGCTGGTAGATGGGCGGGCCGTCTATGACCGGGTGCGCGAACGAATCGACCTGCCGGCCCCATCAACGGAGACGCACGGTGACTACACCACGTTGGCCGGCATGATTCTGTCGGTGTTGGGGCGCATCCCGGCGGTCGGCGACCGCTTGGCGCTCGGCTCTTGGGAACTAGAAGTGGTAGATATGGACGGCCGCCGCATTGACCGGATGCTGATCAGCCGCTTGCCGGAGCACGGAAATGCCGATTTGCCGCAGCAATAGGCGCTGCGGCTAGGCGCGCCCATGCGCGACCAGCCAGCGCGCGCGTTGGTCGCGGGCTACTTCGGGGTCGCTGGTCTGGTAGGCGGCCAGGAACTCCGCTTTGGCGGCGGGGAACGTGCCGGCCAGGATGTGGGCGCGGATCTCGCCGGCCAGCCGCACCAGGAAGCGCACGTTATGGATGCTGGTCAGCCGGTGGGCCAGCAGTTCTTTGCTGCGGAACAGGTGATGCACATAGCCCAGCGAGAAATTGCGGCAGGTCCAGCAATCGCAGCCGTCTTCGATGGGCGTGTCAAGGCGGGCGAAGCGTGGGCTTTTGAGCGGCAGCCGCCCGTGGTGGGTGAGCAGCGCGCCGTTGCGAGCCAAGCGGGTGGGCAGCACACAGTCGAACATATCCACGCCGCGATCCACCACCTCCCACAGGTCTTCGGGCGATCCCACGCCCATCAGGTAGCGCGGGCGGTCGGCGGGCAGCAACGGCGTGACCACCTCCAGCATTTCGTGCATGATGGCCTTTGGTTCGCCGACGCTGAGGCCGCCAATGGCGTAGCCGGGAAAGTCGAGATCGGTCAGCAGGGCGGCGCTGGCAGCACGCAGATTGGCAAACCCGCCGCCCTGCACGATGGCGAACAGCGCCTGCCCGGTGTCGCCGTGCGCGGCTTTGCAGCGCGCCGCCCAGGCATGGGTGCGCTGGAGCGCCTGGCGGTTGTACGCTTCGTCGCTGGGGTAGGGCGTGCATTCGTCCAGCACCATGATGATGTCGGCCCCGATCTGTTCCTCCAACTGCATCACGCGCTCCGGCGTGAACAGGTGGCTGGAGCCGTCAATATGCGAGCGAAAGGTCACCCCGTCGTCGCTGATCTTGCGGTTGTGGCTGAGGCTGAAGACTTGGAAGCCGCCGCTGTCGGTCAGCATGGGCCGGTCCCAGCGGGCAAAGCGGTGCAGCCCGCCGAACTCAGCGATCAGGTCGGCCCCCGGTCGCAGGTAGAGGTGATAGGTATTGCCCAAGATGCACGTCGCGCCCAGCTCGCGCAAATCGTCCGGCCCCAGCGCCTTCACCGTGGCTTGCGTGCCGACGGGCATGAACAGCGGGGTCAGACACTCGCCGTGTGGGGTTTGCATCCGTCCAGCGCGCGCCATGCTGCCTGGTTGGGTGGCCTCTACTTGGAAGCCGAAAGGTTGCGGGTTGGTCAACGTTAGTCCTTTGTCTGGTCGTGCTGCGTAGAACGTAAAACGTAATGCCCTGTTCCGTTGCTCCCTTGTCGCCGGATCTCTGCCCCGCGACTGTGGGGTGGCCGACCGGCCACGAATGGGCCACGAATACACGAATGGGGGTGGACGCGGGCAACGCGTGCTAGACTGGGAACGACGCTGGTCAGCCCGGCTGCTGTGTAGGTCGCCGGCTCCATTCGTGTATTCGTGGCCCCATTCGTGGCCGGTCAGTCGCCTCACCTGATGAGGAAGAAGCCGCCACGGGCGCAGCAAGCAGCGCGGCTACATCTCGCCCAGCGCCAGCACCAGCTCCTCGCGCACCCAAGCATCCTCCTCCACGGCGAGGCGGGCGGTGAGGGCGGCGCGGGCGGCGGGGCCGGCGAGGCGACCGAGCGCCCAGGCAGCGTGCCCACGCACCAGGGCGGGGTCTGCGCCCAGCACGGCGATCAGGGCGGGGATGGCGGTGGGGTCGCCGCTGTTGCCGAGGGCCACGCAGACGTTGCGGCGCAGGCCGGCCCACTTAGCCCGCCGGATCGGGCTGCCCCGGAACCGTTCGCGAAACTCCGCTTCGGTCAGCGCCAACAGCGGGATCAAAGCCGGACTGGATCCCACCACCGGGCGCGGGCGAAACTCGGCATGGTCGGGCGGGTCGCGGCGCGCATTAACCGGGCAGACCTCCTGGCAAATATCGCAGCCGAAGATCCAGTTGCCGACCAGTGGGCGCAGATCGCGTGGGATCGGGCCGCGCAGTTCGATGGTCAGGTAGGAGATGCAGCGGTCGCTGTGGACCACGCCGGGCGCGACGATGGCCCCGGTGGGGCAGGCGGGCATACAGCGCGTACACGCGCCACAGTGCGTCCGCAGGGGCGCGTCGGGTGGCAGGGCCACGTCGAGCAGCAGTTCGCCCAGCAACACCCAGGAGCCGAACTCGTGCGTCAGCAGGTTGCTGTTTTTGCCATACCAGCCCAGCCCGGCGCGCTGGGCTACCGCCCGGTCGGTGATGCGCGCAGTGTCGGACAGCAGCCGCGCCCCCACTGGGCGACCGAGTTGCGCTTGCACAAAGCTGTGCAACGCCCGCAGCCGCACCTGGAACACGTCATGGTAATCGTCGCCCCAGGCGTAGCGCGCGACGCGCCCGTGTGGTGTCCCCGGCACTGTCGCGTCGGTCGTACCCTGAGTGAGATAGCTGATGCCCAGCGCGACGATGCTCTGCACGCCCGGCAGCAGATGGGCTGGGTCGGCGGCGACCTCGGCGCGATCATGGCCGAACCACGGCAGGCCGCTGAACAGCCCGGCGGCGATGCGTTCATGCAACACCGCCGCTGTTTCCGGGAACGGATCGGCGCTGGTGACGCGCACCAGATCGAAGCCTAGGCGCTGCGCTTCCGCGACAATCGCCGCTTTGAGCGTGTGTAGCGGCGTATCGGCGAGGGGCGCGGTCGGCGCACTCACGCGCGGTCGCCCAGTGCGCCCGCGAGCGGCGAATCTGCGCCGATTTGGTGACTCGCGCGTAGGATCGTTTCCACTTGGGCCAACGTGTCCGGCGGGCAGTCTATGGCTTCGCAGGCGTGTTGCATGGCCGCTAACAGTGTGGGCAGGATCGTGGCGGGATCGTAGCCCCGGACGCGCAGCAAGTCGGTCAGCCACTGCACTTGGTCGGTAAGCAGCGTGGGGTCATTCATCTCAAGAGCAAACGCCAACGTTGCCCACAAATCGCTGCACGCCGTCTCTAGCACGCCGCGCACGGTTTCCGCGCCGTGCGCCTGATCCCGCCAGAGCGGAGTCAGGTGGGCCGCTAACGTCTCGCCCAGCTCCCCCCGGCAACGGCGCAGGGTGGCGGCTAACGTGTAGCGTTGCGCGGCTTCCAGCGGCACAGTGGGCGCGGTCCCGGTCCGGCGCTGCCCTTGCATTCCATTTTACCCTTCTCTCCCAGTGTGCGGCATATCATCAGGATTATTATACGCGCTTTGGCGCTGCCCCCGCAACAGCCGGGGGCCGGGCGACTGGAACTCGCCGCTACCGCTACGAAGCCCGCCTACGCGGGCTACGCAGGGGCAGCTGGTAGATTCGGTCCGTCCTGGCTC
>JALYUO010000791.1 GCA_030853735.1 Chloroflexota bacterium | reverse complement strand
ATTGTGGTTGCCACCAACACGGCGGTGATCGCCACCGACACGGCGGTGGCGGCGGCCACCAACACCGCGATTGTGGTTGCCACCGACACGGCGGTGGCGGCGGCCACCAACACCGCGATTGTGGTCGCCACCAATACGGCGGGTGCGGTTGCCAGCAGCACGGCAGCGGTGGTTGCCACCAATACGGCAGTTGCGGTTGCCACCAATACTGCGGCTGCGGTTGCCACCAACACAGCAGTAGCCGGTGCTACCAACACGGCGGGGGTCGCGGGCAGCACGGCGACGGCGGCTGCCACCACAACGCCAGCCCAACCCACGCTACCGACCGGTATGCCGCGCACCGGCGGGCCGCCCAACTGGCTCGGCCTCGTCCTCCTGCTGGCCGGCCTGATCCTAAGCCTCGGCCTCGCCTGGCGGGGCGTGGTCCACCGTGCCCGCTGACGTGGACCCGCTTCCCGCCGGCGTATGGCAGGAGAACACAGCATGAAAGACGGTCAGTGCCCCAAGTGCGGGGCACAAACCGTATACCGCAAGCAACAGTTCGGGCCCGCCGTGGCTTCCATCCCAGTGCGGGGCGGCAGATTCGATGGGGGGGAACCACTGGCTTACTACGTCTGCACCACTTGCGGCCATTACGAGATGTACCTGGAAGATGCCGAGAGCCTGAGCTATATCACCGATCACTGGGATCGGGTCGAAGGCGCAGGCGGCGGCAGCGACACACGCCGCTTGCCGACGCTGCCGCCCCTGTAACCAAGACTTATGCGTTCCGGCGAATGCAACGGGCCAGGAATAGACGGATGGTGAACGCCCGGCCTGTGGGAGCGGCCGCCCGGATTGTGGGAGCGGCCGCCTGGCCGCAGGCTTATGCGTTCTCGCGTTGCAGCGCGGTGGGCGGGCTGCGGGCACCCCGCCCAGCCTGTGGGAGCGGCCTCCCGGCCGCGATGGCGCGTGGCATACCCCGATCTACTCGTCTGCTACCCGAGCTGCGCGGTAAGGGTAGGCTTGCGCGGCCAGGAGGCCGCTCCCACAGTCCGACTCATTCCGCGCCCTAAGCCCGCAGACGTGAGAACGCATAAGCCCTGCGGCCAGGCGGCCGCTCCCACAGGCCGGGCGTTCTCCTGTCAAGCACGCAGTCACAAGAACGCTGGATTCCTGCCGCTATAGCGGGGATGGCCTGCCCTACACTAAATCCGCATTCCGCATTCCGCATTCCGCATTCCGCATTACGGATGGTACTGGCGCAACACACTGGTGGTCCACACGGCCAGCGTGTAGAGCGCCGTCAGCCCGCCGAGCGCGCCGGCCAGCAGCACGCCGGGCTGGATGCGCCGACCGGCTACGACACGCGGCGCAAATTGGCGCGCCCAACCTGCCAGCGCGATGCCGGCCCCCATACAAAGCGGCGGCAGGATCAGCAGGTTGTAGCGGATGGTGTCGCGGTCGAAGAGCGCACTGGCCGCGAGCGGGATGCAGGCCAATAGCCAGCCGATCAGCACCAGACCCGCCGGGCTGCGCCAGCCGGGTGCGTCCGCTGCGGTCCACACCCCGGCGTGCCCGCCCAGCCAACCGATTAGGCCCAGCAGCGCAATGCCCGCCGCGCCCCCTTGCCAGCGCACGAGATCGGCCAGCAACGCGCTCGGCGTGAAGCGGGCACCCGGTGGGGCAGTCCGCTGCACGAGGCTGCGGACTTGCGCGATCATCTCGGCGTTGAAATGGACATAGTAGAGCCCATAGGCCAGCACCACGGTCAGCGCGAACACCGCCAGCAACGGCCCGATGCGTGAGCGCAGGCTACGCGGCGCGGCGACAAGCCAAACGACCGCCACGCTGCCGATCACCCCCAGCAACGACAAAGCCACGCCGTAGTGCCCCAGCAGCGTCAGCAGGCTGCCCGCGCCGAACGCCGCCAACCAGCGCCGCCGTGCGGGACCGGCAGCCTGCTCCAACGCCGCCGCCGCCGCCGCCAGCGTTGCTACCAACGTGGCTCCGGCAAACAGATTGGTGTGATTGCCCGCCGAGAACAGTTGGAACGGGGCGGGGCCAAGCGCATAGAGCGCCGCCGCCGCCAACCCGGCCCGTGCGCCCCAACGCCGCGCCAGCGCCCACACCGGCAGCACCACCAAGCTATCCAGCAGCGCACTCGCCACCAACAGCAGGCTAATTGCGGCCTCGTTGGTGCCGCCGCTCACCGCCGCGAAGGGGGTCAGCAGCACATAGTAGGCGCTGGGATAGGGGACTAGGGTGCCGTTGGGTAGTTTGCCGGGGAAGAAGAAGGGCCGGCCCGCACCGTGCAGCACATCCAGCACGTAGGTGAGATTGTGGGCATGAAAGACCAGATCGCTGCTGCGAAATTGTGGGTAGCTCACCCCGCCCCAGCGTAGCACGAACGCCAGCGCCAGCAGCCCCGCCAACAGCGTCAGCGGCGTGGGGCCGGCGACGGACCTAACCCCCCTACCCCCTTCCCTACGAAGGAAGGGGGAGACGGCTAGAGCTTCACGTTTCACGCGCATCCGTATCTGCGCCCACCGTCGGGGCCAGGAAGCGCGGGTGGTCCACCGCACTGCCCCGGCGCACCGCGATCTCGTAGGCCAGCAGTTGCAGCGGCAGGGTCAGCAGCACCGGCTCCAACAGCGGGTCGGTGGCCGGCACCGCGATCAGGTGGTCGGCCAAGTCGGCCAGCGTGCGGTCGCCCGCCGGACCGAGGACGATCAGCGGGGCATCTTGCGCGCGCAGGTGTTGCAGTGTCTGGAGCATGGCGGGGGCAAACACGCCCGCCGGAGCCAGTGCCACCACCGGCAGCGTGCGATCCAGCAGAGTTTGGGTGCCGTGCGCCACCTCGCCGCCCGGCGCGGCCTGCGCCGGCAGGCCGGCCATCACCGTCAGCAGATGCGCGCCCTGGACCGCCGCCGCATAGCCGGGGCCGCGCCCGATATACAGAAAACTGGGTGCGGCGCTATAGGCCCGTGCCGGCGCGTTATAGGGCGCGTCATCGGCCAGCAGGGCGGCGGCCTGGTCGGGCAGCGCGGCCAACG
>JALYUO010000782.1 GCA_030853735.1 Chloroflexota bacterium | reverse complement strand
CACCCACAGCGCGCCGCTCGCGTCCGGCGCGCCGGGGTTGCGGTCGGCGGCTCCCCAGGCGCGTGCGCCCTCGACCGACCGGAAAAAGTAGACGTTGAGCAGGCCGGGCACATTATGGGCCTGGCTGAAGTCGCGCAACACGGTGGCCGGCAGTTCGTGCGCCCAGTTGTCGGGGATACGGATGTCGCGCCGCAGGACCAGGCGGAACTCGATGCCGGCGGCCCCCCAGACCGTATCCACACACAGCCCGGCCCGATAGGGCACCTCGTCGCAGTTATCGAACAGGTCGCGGATCTCGTCCCAGTGGCGGCCCGTGCCGGCGCGTGGGTTGCCGGCGGCGAACACGCGCGTCGCGGCCAGCGCCAGCATGATCGGCGTGCGGAAAGTCGCCAATTGCGTGCCCACCGGCGGACGCAATTGCCGCGCGGGGTCGGTTGCCGCCGCCGGCTCCCAGACCGTCGCCGCTGCGTCCGTCACGGGCAGGGTGCGCCCGTTGAACAGATCGACCGCGCCGCCCGGCGGGAGGGTGTAGCCGGGTCGCGCGGGGCGCAGGCCATCCGGTCCGGGTGGGTCGCGGTAGTCATACCAGCGTACCACCGTCGCGGCGGCTTCGGCCTGGATCACCAAGCCCACCGTCGCGCCGTCTAGCCGCCGCGCGAAGAGCAGGCCGCCGCCTTCGTCGCCGTCGTAGGCGGCCCGTAGCGCCGCCGCCGGCACAGGGGCGGCGGCGAAGGGCAGGCGATCAAGGTCGCCGGGCCGTAGCGCCGCCACCTCGCGTTGCCAATCGCGCACATAGTCGGCGTGGGCTGTCGCCAGCACGGTGCCGTTCGCTAGGGTTAGCTGGAGATCCACGCCGCTGCTGCTCAGGCGGTGCGGCGCGCCGACCGCGCCGGCCGTGAAGGCCAGCAGCAGCGTAACCGTTTGCCGGCGTGCCCCCGCCGGGATCGTCACCGGCGCGCTGTGGAGACCGACCGGCAGCCCGTCGGCTCCGCCGGCGCCGGCCGTCAGCCGGGCCGGCCCCAGCGCCGGATTGATGGTGATGTGGGTCGTGATCTGTAGTGTCCCTTTGGACACGGCGCGGATTGCCGGCGGGCTGAGGGTGACGGACACACAATTCCTCCTGGCGGGGTCGTGGCCCATTATACACGTGAACCGCCGACCTGCCCAGCGTAGCGGGGCTGAACCAGCGGTCGGCCGCAGGAGTATGCTCCTATAGAGTCGAGGGCGCGTCCGACCTCACCCCCACCCCCGATCCTAAAGGGCGCGGGGGAGTCAGATCACGGCAAAGCCCAACGCGGGCGCTTCCATAGTACCCCCTGGTGCCCGCTACGAGTGTCGTGCATGAGGTTGCTGCTTACTGCGCCGAACTGGGCACCGTGTTCGCCGCCGCCGTGACGGGCTAGGACGACAAAGCGGCCGCCGAACTCAACCCGGCCCCGTTGGTCAGCGTGCAGGTGAACTGGGCGGGGCGCGTCTTGCCCGGCGCTGCGCTGCTGTGTCAACGGGCACTATGTGAACAAGTGGTCTCGACGCGCAAGGTCGCCGCCATTGTCGAAGCCTTGTGCGGCTGGTCAGTGCGTTGTTGCTGGAACTCAGCGAGGAGTGGGAAGGAGGGCGCGTCTACCTAACGGTGGACTGCATCGCGTCGAATCGAAGCAAAAAAGGAGTAGGACATCCTGACCATTTTACAGAAGTAACTGTTCAGTTTGGATCAGCGAGACGTAGGGTGTAGTCGCGCCCGGCGGTGCGCCGTACTGGTTGCCAAGTAGGTACTCTGCTGACCCACCGTAGACGGCAGCCCAGGACGTAGGCCCAACGTGCCGGAACGGATAGCACGGTCGCCCCGCTTGGCAACCAGTACGGCGCACCGCCGGGCGCGACTACCCTGTAGCCCGCACGGTAATCCGATCCGCCCAGCCAAACTGAACAGTTACTTACAGAAAAGGGCTTGCATTAGTGCGGGTCCGCTACTTCAACAAGTTCTGCTGCGTCAGGTACGCCTTGATCTGATCGGCGGCGAGGGCGTGGCCGGCGGCGGTCCAGTGGCGGTCGGTGCGGAAGTAGAGCGTCTGGCTTTGGCCGGCGGCGCGGAAGGCGGGCAGCAGGTCTACGAGTGGCGTGCCCGTGTGCGTCGCCCAGGCGGCCAGCTGTTGCTGCGGCAGGTCGCGCTGCACCTGCGCTGCGGTCAGGCCAAACTGCGCCTGCATCTCACGCCAGGACGGGTCCTGCACCTGTTCGCGCGTCGGGATCGCCACGACGATCAGCCGCGCGTGGTGGGCTTGCACATCGGCGCGGATGCCGTCCAGCACGCCGAGCGTTGTGGTCCAGCCGGTCGTGATGGCGGGCGGCTCCGGCGTGAGAAAGAACGAGGCGGCATCAAACACGGTCGGCGCACGCGGCTTGACCGGGCGCAGGGCGGTCCAGAAGTTCCGCAGGAACAAGTAGGCGTGCGAATTGTTTTCGAGCCACGCCTTGATCCCGCCGCCGCTTGTTGCCGTGTCGGGGTCGGCCCCGTCCGCGCCTTGCAGCGCCTGCTTGCTCTTGTCCGTGGCGATCAAGCGCCCTGCCGCGTCCACGGTCGTTTTGTCCATGCCCAGCATGGTGTCTTTGACATCGTTGCCGACGAAAAAGCCGACCAGCACCAGGCGCGGCTGCAAGGGCCAGCCGTAGGTGTGCAGCCAGGCCGCCTCGTTGTCGGTGCCGTAGCCAAACACGCCGGCGTTGATGCTCTCCACGCGGTCGCCGCCGACCGTCAAGCCGTCGAGCCGCTGCGGAAAGGCTTGTTCGGCGTTCACGCCCATGCCGAAGGTGAACGAATCGCCGATGTTGAGCAACCGCGTGCGGCCCGGTAGGGGCGGGCCAACGAGGTGATCCTCGCGCAAGCCCTGGCTGTTGGTGCTGAATACCGGGCTGCCTTCGGCAAAGCGGAACGGCACCCGCACATCGGGTTTGAGCCGGTAGGCCGTGGCGGGGTCCGCGATAAACAGGCCACCCAGCGGCGGCACGATCTGCGGCGCGAACAGGCGCAGCCCTATTTCGAGCAGGCCCAGCATCAGCCCCAGCGTGATCGCTAGGACTAGCAGCCCCTCGGCCAGCGCCCGCCCGCGTCCCTTGCGCGCCGGAGCCGGTTGTGTCGCCGGTTGTGTCGCTTGCACCGCCGTCTCCCCCTTCCTCACTTATAGCGCCTAGCGTTTAGACCGACGGGCGACGTGTGACTTGCACGCGCCGCCCGGTGGGGGCTGTTTGCGGCTCTGGGCGAACCGGCTGCCTGGGCCCCGTCGCAGCTTACCAACTTACTGCCCTTTCGTCAAGCCCTTGAGGGCCGCGAAATGAGCACGGGCGACTGGAACTCGCCGCTACCGCTACGAAGCCCGCCTACGCGGGCTGGAGCCGGGGGCATGGAGGGCCGGAGCCGGCGCAACTAAATGGGCCGACAACGGTGGATATACGGTCCGTCCTGGCT